>NZ_DBHKZK010000022.1:0-73696 GCF_057314735.1 Cardiobacterium sp. | reverse complement strand
CGGGAAATTTGCCGACTTAAAGCGCAAATTGGGGTGTCATCACGGGATGAGAAAGTTGAATAATATAAGGTTTATAAAGGATTATTTCTCCCTACCTGATGATGAGTAGCTCCTTTTTTGTCCTATAGAGACAAGGTTGTCTAAAACAGCTCCTTTTTTGTCCCATACGCCGAATATAGCGATACACCGAAAGTCTCATACTATGCCGTCTTTCCGTATAGCGGCGTACCACCTCCAGCGTTCCTCCTTGTGTGTATCGCTATATATGTTCGGCATTCGGTTTGTTGGGTTACGCGCTGCGCGCTAACCCAACCTACAAAGGCTCACGGCTGAATTGCAAACAGCGCCTAATATCCCTGAACAAAAAATGCCGACGCGAAGTCGGCATTTTTAATGGCAAACCCTTTGCATCAGGGACAAGTTTTTAATTTTTCTTTAAGGAGAGAATTATGGGAAAAATCAGTCGCAATCCCTTTGAAACAGGGACAAATTTTTAATCCTGCGCGACGCCTTCGCTCTCATCGTAGCGCCGTCGCAATCCCTTTGAAACAGGGACAAATTTTTAATGTTAATCAATGGGAATATACATCCTGGCAGTAGGTCGCAATCCCTTTGGAACAGGGACAAGTTTTTAATGGTGTGGTGTGTTTTTCCTCCTCGTTTTCAACAGATTGTGAAGGCTATTTCCAATTTTTGCAAACGGGAAAAGTTGCGCCCGAGAGCATTGTTTTGGTTAGGTTTTTTCATGGATGGTTTTGACAGCATCCGCTGGATTGCGGTGCGTATATTTTACGGCATCGGGTAGTTTGGGGTACGGCAACGCGGTTTTTGATGCCATCCGCAGCGCGGGTCTTGTACAGAATTTGGTGCGTATCGCCATACCATTATCGTCGTTCGGTTATGGATGGCTGACGTGAAAGATGTCGGGTACTTGTACCCGTTCTGCTCCGATTTTCACCGCGTGCGTGTCCACACCTCCTACGCACGGCCTCCGTCATAAGGTGCGCCGTTCGGTTATGGATGGCGGGCATAGGCACAAAGCGGCGCAAGCAAGATAATATGCGCCAACCCCGCCGTATTCCCGTAATCATGATTTTACTTGAAGCCGACAATCTCACCCTGCTCAAAGGCAGTAGCCTGCTGCTGCGTCGCTACGCGCTGACCCTCGCCGCCGGGCAAATCATCCACCTCACCGGCGACAACGGCAGCGGCAAGACCACGCTGCTGCAAGCGCTTGCCGGGCTCATCACCCCGCAAGGCGGGCAGATTCGTCGCCACGCGCCGCTGCTCTACCTCGGCCATCGCCCCGGTATCAAAAGCACCCTGACTGCGCGCGAAAATCTGCGCTATGCCGCCCGCCTCTACCACGGCATGAGCGGCGCCGATCTTGAAACCCGGCTTGATGCTGCCCTCGCTGCCGTCGCCCTCAACCGCCACGACGACCGGCAAAGTCGCCAACTCTCCGCCGGGCAACAGCGTCGCTGTCAGCTCGCCCGCCTTTGGCTGGAGACGCCACCGCTGTGGCTGCTCGACGAGCCGCTGACCGCGCTTGATGCGACGACCAGCGCCACCCTGCGTGCCCGCCTGGAAGAACATCGCCAGCATGGCGGCGCGATCATCATCACCAGCCACCAGCCGCTTGACCTACCCGCGCTGGAAATCCGCCATTTATAGTCGTCCACGCCAATAGTCTTGAAAACGCGGGGGCGGTTAGGCGCTCGTGTCGTAACCGCCCGCAGCGACAAGCATTGCTTGCGAAGCAAGAGAGAGGAGGGGGTGAGGGCGGCAAACAATGGAAAAATTGGAATTTCGGCTCATCCATAATATCGCTCACCCCCTCCCCAACCCCTAGTCTGCGCGGGGCAACCGGCGGTGGTAAACGTATTGCAGTCCCTTCAGCCCCGGATAATTGCGACCGGTATCGTGAAAACCGGCACGCTGGTAGAGGCGGATGGCGGGGCGATTGGCGTGATGGACGCCGAGGACGATCTCGTCGCAGTCGGGAAAATGTGCGCGCACGAACGGGTCAAGACAGGCGGGGGCGAGGGCGGCATGGGCATAGCCGTTGCCCTGATGACGCGGGTTGAGCGACATCGAGCGCAGCAGCAGCGCCTGCGGGTTGGCGCTGTATTCCTCGCGGGCGCTGCTCCCGTCAAGGATGAAAAAACCGACGGGCTCACCCGCGTGCAGGATGGTGACAGCGCGTTGGGCAGCGTCAAAACCCCTGCCGCCGCTGAGCCAGTCGCGCGGTGGCCGTGAATACTCGGCTTGCGCGCCGTGCAGCTGGTAGGCGGTGAGCGCGGCGAAGTGCGCCGCGCAGCAGGGGGCGAGGGTGATGCGGGCAGCATGGGCGGGACGGGTCATGATGGCGATGCGGCGCTCGCGTACGGGGCGGAATATCTCAACCCTTGATGACTTCCACCCAGTAGTCGTCTGGGTCTTTGATAAAGGCGATGTGGCGCATCGTGCCGTCTTCCGGGCGTTTCTGGTAGGGGACACGGTTTTGGTCAAACCAGGCGATGGCGGCGGCGAAATCCGGCACGCTGATGCAGATGTGACCATAGCCGCGCGGCTCGCGGTTGCCGTTGTGATAGTGGAAGGCGGGGTCTGTTTCCGTGCCCCAGTTGTGGGTCAGCTCCAGGATGCCGCTTTGCCGGGCAATCCAGGCACGGCGCGCTTCTTCCTCTTCCGGGATGACCTCGTCGCCGCGCAGCATGGCGAGGAAATAGAGGCTGAATTTGCCGCCTTCATAATCGCTTTTGCGCAAGAGCGTCATGCCGAGGATGCGGGTGTAGAAATCGAGCGATGCCGCCGGGTCTTTGACGCGCAGCATGGTGTGGTTGTAGATGAAGCCACGGGTGGCAGGGTCGTGGTTTTGCGTCGCGCCGGGCGCGGTGGGTGCGGTGAAGCTCATGTTGTCTCCGGTTGTGAATGAAAAAGGGATGCGGCATTGGCAAATGATTTTGCCGCGTGTCGTGCGGAATAGCCTGTTTCAGAATGCCGCTTGTTTTTTAGCCGACGCCGCTGCGGGATGATCCTCCGCATACTGCGCCTCAATGATTTTATCAGCCGTCTGCTGATAGCGCTGGCGCAAGGCGGCATCGTCCTTTATCAAAAAGACGATAACGCGCATTTGTGCCTTGCCCACCGGCCAGGCGGTGAATGTTATCCGCGCCGGGCCTTCAACCGTTTGCCGTTTAATCATCATTGCCGCGCGGTCGCCTTTTTTATGAATGCCATCGCTGTCTTCCAGTGAAAAAGCATCAGCGCTTTCCGCCATGTCTTTCAGCGTTGCCACCGCATTCATGCCTTTGGCGGGAAAGGGCGGCGCAATAATAACGCAGGTTTCGTGGCTATCGGCATCGGCGGGCTCATAAGTAATCGCATCGCGGGTTTGCGTCATTTTCCAGCCGTGCGGTGTATCAAAGGCCACCGCGTTTTGGGCGCAGCATATTGTGGCGAACAGGGCGGCGAAACCATAAAATTTTATGTTCATGATTTGTCCCAGGTGCTGCGGCTACTGCGCCTGCGTGAAATACGCCGCAATAATTTGTTTGGCATCTTCCTGAAAACGCTGGAGCAGGGCAGCATCTTCCTCGCAGATTACCAGGACAAGGCGCATTTTATCTTTGCCTGCCGGGAAAGCCGTGAAATTGGCATAGAGTTTCTGCCCTTTTTCTTCAAGCCGGTAATTGGTCACAACCAATTCACCTGCGCTATCCACCGCGTCATGCTCCAGTACTTTGTCATAACCTTTTGCGATACCGCTTGCCGCAAATTCCAGCCAGGTAGTACGGTTCATGCCCGCATCGGGCATCGGATCATAAACGCTCACAATAAAAATTTTCTTGTCGCTGTCTTGCGGCGTATAAAGGGTGACATTGCCGGTATGTTTGCCCGACCATCCCGCAGGCACAAAAGGCACATCATCGTTGCCGCTTTTGTTTCCGCCCGTATCCGCATTGGCGGCAGCGCCTGCATGATCCTCGGCATATTGTGCGTCAATCATGCTATCCACGACGGGCTGATAACGCTGCCGTAATTCGGCATCATCCCGAATCATGAAAGCAATCTCGCGCAACTGCTTGGCATTGAGCGGATATACGGTAATTTGCAGGTAACGCCGCCCGTTGGGCTGTTCCAGCGTCATTGAAATGGTTGCGCGGTCGCCATTGATGACAGGGTCGCCATTGACGTTAATTGTCGGACCGCCTCCGGCAAAAAATCTTGCCACAGTTTTTGCCCATTCCGCCGCTGATTTGCCCATATTATTGTGTGGCGGCGTGATTCTCAGCAGAATATCGAAGCCGGTATCTGTTTCGGGCGTGTAGTGGCGTTCTGCTCCATGCGTTTCGACTTTCCAGCCTGGTGGCGTTTCAATCGCCAGTGCGCTTTGCGTGAGAAAAATTATGCCGGACAAGGCTGCGATGAGCAGAGGTTGGATTTTCATGGATTGCTCCGGTTTGTTTTTTTTAAGACGGTGTTGATGATAGAGGGCAAGACGCGGGCGGTTACGCGCTTTGCGCTAACCGCCCCTACAGCTATTTTTGACTCTTCATGTCTTCGGCGTATTGGGCTTCGATAATTTTATGAGCTGTTTTTTGATAACGCTGCTGCAATGCCGCATCGTCTTCAACAAAGAAGGTAATCGTGCGGATATGATGTTTACCGGTGGGATAGGCGGTGAGATAAAAATTTACCGGAGAGCCCATGAGTGAAATTTTGAGGGTAAGTTTGGCACGGTCGCCTTTTTGTTTTGCCTTGTCGCGTTGCAAGATGGCAACGCCTGTACCTGGGGGATTGTCGTAGATAATTTTATCTGCCATTTTTTCCAGATATTGTGTCAGCGGCAGGTTTTCTTCATTGGCTTGCAGACCGGAAATGATCAGAATCACGCCCCGCTCGCCGGCGTCTTCAGGTACATAACGCACTTCGCCCGGTTCTGCACCGCCGCCGCTTTGCCAGCCTTTGGGCGTTTCTATCGCCAGCACGATTGAGAAGGAACTGGTAATGCCCATTAAGGCAGCAAGCAGGCAGGTTTTGATTTTCATGGTTCGCTTCGGTGTATTGGGTACTTTAATAATGGTGGGGTAAGCCCCACCCTACAGTTATTTTTTGTTGGGATGATCGATGATATATTGCGCCTCAATCATTTTATGGGCGATGCCCTGATAGCGTTGAATCAGGTCAGCATCATCTGCGGTAAAATATTCGATAAAGCGCATTTGGTTATTGCCAACGGGATACGCGGTTATGTCCAAAATTGCCGGATAACCCAAAATAATCATCTTAAATGATATGGTGGCACGGTCGCCTTCCTGCTTTATTTCGCCATGTGAGAGCAGTTCGGTTGCCATACCCGCCGGGAGATCTTTGTAAAAGGCTTTTCCCATATCCTGTGCCATTTGTTCCAAATACTGTACAGGTGTCAGCTTTTCCTTGTTGGTTTGCAATTCAGAGATAGAAACCCGTACGCCGCCATCGGTAATTTCTTGCGGAGCATAACCAACTGCTTTTCCGTCAGGGCCTGTTATCCATCCTTCAGGCGCTGCAACCAGTCCTTTTGCGATCGGATCGATGTCATCGTGTTTTGCAGGGGTGTAGTGTAATGTTGTTTGGCTACCGCCGAAGTCCCAATGGTATTGTTCTTTTGGATATTTGCCAGAGATTTGGCTATCTGCAATCGCTGCTGTTTGGGCAAACAACGCGATGGCAGCCAGAACCAGCCTGATTTTCATGGATTGCTCCAGTATGTTGGACGAATAATGGTGGGGCAAGCCCCACCTTACGACGGTTATTTTTTGCGAGCCATGTCTTCGGTGTATTGCGCGGCGATAATGTCTTCTGCCGTTTTTTGGTATTTTTGCAGTATTTCTGCGTTATTGGGCATAAATACGATGATGTCGCGCATATTTTCCGGGTCAAGCGGATAGATGGTTTCTTTCACCAGAATGGGTGAGCCGTTTATTTCTGTCTGAATGGCGATATTTGCCTGCCCGTCTTTTTCTTCAATCTTGCCAGATTGGGTGATTTTGGCGTCGTTGTTGTCAATCAGGTTTTGTTCGGCATTCTCCAGTAATTGTGCTGCTGTTTTGCCATCATTGGACAGGGATGGGCTAATGGCCAGCACGATGTCCTTTGCATCGGCGCCTTCCGGTTGGTAGATGGTGGCGCCATTTTGGGCGCGTGTCATTTTCCAGCCCGCCGGGGTTTCAATGGCCATCGCATTTTGTGCGAGCAGCAGTGCGCCGCTGAGTGCCGTCAAAAAGATTTTCCGCTTCATGGTTTTTTCCTTGTGTTTTGCTGAATGGGGCGACGATTATAACGGCATCCCCTTGTCGCAGCGGGCGAATTTTCCGTCATCGCGTATCCGCTGGCGAGCCGCTATCATGCCGCCTTTTTCTTCACGGGAATTTTTATGGATTCACTCACGCAGGCGGTACTGGGCGCGACGGTGCAGGGCATCGGCATGGGGCGGCAGCAGGGGCGCAAAGCGCTCGTTTATGGCGCGATTCTCGGCACGTTGCCCGATTTGGATGTGTTCATCCGCTACGCCGACCCGGTGTCGTCAATGACCTATCACCGCGGTTTCAGTCATAGTGTGTTCGTGCTGGCGGCGCTCGCCGCGCTCATCGCCTGGGCGGTGAAAAAGCGCTATCCGGACGCGCCTTACAGCGGCTGGCGGCTGTTTTTCACCAGCGCCGCCAGCCTCATCACCCACCCGCTGCTCGATGCCTTTACCGTTTACGGCACGCAACTGCTGTGGCCATTCACGCCGACGCCGCAACAGTGGTCGGGCGTGTTCATCATTGACCCGCTTTATACCGTGCCGATGCTGCTCGCGCTCGGTCATGCCGCCTGGCACGGTTTGACGCGCAATGCCTGGCGCGGCCTCTTGGCGACGTTCCTCTGGGGCTGCGCCTATCTCGCTTTTGGCGCGTTCGGCAGTCATTACCACGCCGAGCGGGTACGGGCGACACTGGAAGGCGAAGGCATCGCGGTCAGGCGTGTCATGGCAACACCGCTGCCGCTCACCAATCTCATCTTCCGCGCTGTCGCCGAGACCGATAACGGCGACTATATCGAGGCGGTGAGCGGTTATTTTGACCAAAACCCGCCGGAGCATATCCGCCTGCCGCATGACCGCGCGCTGTTCGCGCCGCTCGCCCATGACCCGCTCTATCAGCGCCTCAACTGGTTCACCGGCGGCTGGCTGCGTGCTGATGATGTGAACGGCAAGCTGGTGGTCAGCGACCTGCGCATGGGTTTCGATGGCGCGCTCACCTTCCGCTTCGTCATGGCCGAACGCGACGCGGCGGGCAACTGGCAGACCATCACCCCGTACCATTATGAAGACGGCGTGCCGGAAATGCGCCCGCTGCTGCGGCGTCTCTGGCCGCGCCTGTGGGGCAACGAACCGCCGCTGCCGCTCTCCGACTGGGCGGCAGGGCGGACGGAATGACGCCCTTCCACGGCAGTTACCGCCCCGAACAGGTGACGTTTCTGCTGAAGCCGATTGAACTCGCGCCCATCACTGACACCGCCGCGAAAGAAGCGCTCATCCAGAGCGGGCAGAAGCATTACAGCGAGATGCTCTCGCCCGAATACCCGCCGAGCGATGCCTACCTCGCGCTGTTTCGCGACGCCTGCGCGCAGAATGACGCTCGCCTCGCCGCCGACTGCCTGCGCCTCGCCGCGCTGATTGCCGCCAAACACCGCGCCCCGCCGGTGCTGGTCTCGCTTGCCCGCGCCGGTACGCCGGTCGGCGTCATCCTGTGCGACATCCTCGCCCGCCACTACCGCGCGCCCGTCGCCCACTACAGCATCTCCATCATCCGCGACCGTGGCATCGACCAAAACGCGCTGCGCCACATCCTCGCCCGTCATGCGGCGGAAAGCCTCGTTTTCATCGACGGCTGGACGGGCAAAGGCGTCATCGCGCGCGAACTTGACCGCGCCATCGCCGCTTACAACCGCGCGCATGGCACCGCAATTGACCCCGGCCTCTACGTCCTCGCCGACCTCTCCGGCACCGCCGCCTGCGCCACCAGCAGCGACGATTACCTCATCCCTACCGCGCTGCTGAACGCCACCATCAGCGGCCTCATCAGCCGCAGCATCCTCAACGAACAAATCGGCGCGGACGACTACCACGGCTGCGTCTATTACGACCACCTGCGCGCACACGACCAGTCGCAAACCTACGCCGACCGCATCGCCGCCCTCTGCCCGTTGCCGTTGCCCGCCGCGACCGCCGCCAACACCCGTGCCGCCGCCGCGACCAGCGCCGCGCTGCTCGCCCGCCTGCGCGCGCGTTACCGCATCAGCGACGACAACCTGATCAAACCCGGCATCGGCGAGACGACGCGTGTCCTCCTGCGCCGCCAGCCGGAGCGCCTGCTGCTGCGCGACCCGAACGCCGCCGCCACCCGCCACCTCGTCCGCCTCGCACAAGAAAAACACGTCGCCATCGAACACGCCCCCGAGCTGCCGTACCACGCCGTCGGCATCATCCGCAGCCACCGCCCCGGAGCCACCCCATGAACGCCCACCAACTCGGCGCCTGCCTCTACGTCCCCGCCATCCACCCGCAACTCGCCGCCATCGCCCGTGGCGAAAAACTGCCGCACATCCGCAGCGTCATCTACTGCACCGAAGACAGCGTCGCCGCACGCGACCTGCCGCGGGCGCTGGAGCAACTTGCCGCCAGCCTCGGCGAAATCCCCGCCGACTGCCCGCGCAACCGCTTCATCCGCCTGCGCGACCCGGCGACGATGCAGCGCGTCCTCAAAATGCCGCACATCGAGCGCATCCACGGCTTTGTCCTGCCGAAAATCAGCGCGGACAACCTCGACGACTACGCCGCGCTGCACGACACCCCCTGGCAACTGATGCCCACCCTTGAAAGCGCCGACACCTTTCTGGAGAGCGCGATGCTGCGCCTGCGCGACCAACTCGACCGCGACTGGCGCGCGCAAATCCTCTGCCTGCGCATCGGCGGCAATGACCTGCTCGGCCAACTGCGCCTGCGCCGCCCGCGCGACACCACCCTCTATGCGACGCCCATCGGCAACGTGATTGACCGCCTCGTCGGCATCTACAAACCGCACGGCTACCACCTCTCCGCGCCGGTCTTTGAACTGCTCGACCAGCCGGAACTGCTGGCGCAAGAAGTGGCAGAAGACCTGCGCCACGGCCTCACCGGCAAAAGCGCCATTCACCCGGCACAAGTCGCCATCATCGAAGCGCATTACCGCGTCAGCCGCGCCGAACGCGACCTCGCCGCGCAAATCCTTGCCGACGACAGTGCCATCTTCCGCGCGAACGGGGCGATGCAGGAAAAAACCACGCATGGCAAATGGGCGCAAAACATCTTGCAGGCGGCGGAGTACTGGTTGGAAGAATGAAGCCGCGCAGCCCGTTCCGCTTTTTCCCTGTCCCGCGCCATGTACACCACCTGCAGCGCCGACGCCGTTAGCGGCTTGCCGTACAAATCAAAAAAGTCTTCCCCGCCATCGGCTTTTTCTGCACCAATAAAGCCTTGCTCGCCATAAATATGCACATCGCGGTAACGCGGAATGATTTCCCGCCCGCCGCGGTCAATTAGGGTGTATTGGCTTTTAATCCTGACGCGCGCCACGTCATGATGAAAGTCATCGGCATAATCATAGATAAAGGGAATGACCGCCTGCCCTTTGTCATCAATATAGCCAAAGGTATCTTGATTAATCTTGCGTGCGCGCCGCAGTCCATTGGAAAGTTTGCCCAGATAGTCATAAGTATAGTCATGCGGTGCAGGGACAAGCTCCCGGCTTTTTGTATCAAGAATCCATTCCTGGCCATTATCAGTTACGCGCACCCGCCCGTCGGCAATATCACCAACTTCGTCAAATTCCAGTGCAGAAAAAGGCGCGGGACAACGGAAAAGGTCATACCAGAGAATATCAACATGACTGATGAACCAGTACAACAGCAGCAGCGCTATTGCAGTCCCCGTCATAACTACCAGGTATTGTGCAATTACCGAATGCTCAATGATGCGCCAGACTTTGTTTTTCATAAATTTCCTGCGAGGTATAAAAAAATGACAGACAAGTCGACAGCGGCAATTATTGAATCACTCCGTCAGACAGAAAGCAATGTCGGTCAATCCGTTGCCCAAAGCGACACGAAATCCGCAGCGAATCGTATTGCATTGTCCCTCGTCCGGGCAGATGTGCGACAATGCCCGCCCCTTTATTTCATACAAGGAGTGTCCCATGTCCCACCCCGCCATTTACCGCAATCCGCCACGGCTTGCCGTCATCTACGCCATATTGCTGTTCGTCCTGATCGCCACCTGCATTTACAACGGTGAAAATGACCTGCCCTTTACGATCGTGTTGTTGCTCGTCTCTTCGCCTTTGCTGTTGTTTGCGCTTTATCGCCTGCTCGCCAGCCTGCTGCGTCGTGCTAAGGTTTTTGACGACCGCATTTGCTATCGCGGCCTCTTGGGCAGCAAAACGTTTGAATTTTCGCCAGAAATGGAGCTTTACGTCGCCCGCGGGCTTTATCGTCTGCTTGTCGTTTTCCGCCCGCACTGGACGGTCATTCGTCTGCGCAATGACGATGGCAACCGCCTACGCATCGCCCTGCATTGGCAGGCGGCGGAAGACATCGTCGCCGCCATCGAGGAATATCAGATACGCCACACACTACCCGCCTTGCAACGCGCCTTTGCCGCCCATGAGGCGATTGTTTTTGGTTGGTTGACGAGCAGTTCGGATGAAATCAGTAGAAAAAACAAGGTAGTCTCACTAGACGACGACTGTGATTGCGACATTGCCAACGGCGATTTCAGCGTGCGCCAGCGCAAGGCGGACGGCAGCCGTGCCTGGTGGCCGCTACTCAGTGTTCCCTGCCAGAAAATTGCCAATCTGCGCCTATTCTGCCTGCTTCATGGCTGGAATGTGGACTTGAGTGAGGCCGCCCGCCGCGATTACACCCCGCCGTTTGCTTTCTGAATTTATGGCAATACGCCGCTTGATGTAAACGGGTGGCAACTGGCACGCCCCGCCAATCGCCGATATAATCGGCGACGCAGCATTCCTGCAAAAATCTTTTCTTTTCAAACTACAGGAGAATTTCCATGGCCATCAGTCTGCAAAAAGGCGGCAACGTCAGCCTGAGCAAAGAAGCCCCCGGTATGCAAAAGATGCTCATCGGTCTGGGTTGGGATGTGCGCGCCACCGACGGCGCCGATTTCGACCTGGACGGCAGCGCCTTCTTGCTCAATGCCAGCGGCAAGGTGCGCTCGGATGCCGATTTCATCTTCTACAACCAGCCGAAATCTGCCGACGGCAGCGTCGTCCACACCGGCGACAACCGCACCGGCGAGGGCGAAGGCGATGACGAAACCATCATCGTTGAGCTGAACAAGGTACCGGCGGATGTGGAAAAAATCGCCGTCGCCGTCACCATCCACGACGCCGAGGCGCGCGGCCAGAACTTCGGCCAGGTTTCCAGCGCCTTTATCCGCTGCGTCAATCAGGACAACGGCACCGAAATCGCCCGCTTTGACCTCTCCGAAGATGCCTCGGTAGAGACGGCGATGATTTTCGGCGAGATTTACCGCCACAACGGCGAATGGAAATTCAAGGCCATCGGCCAGGGTTTCAAGGGCGGTCTCGGCCCGCTCGCCAAAAATTACGGCGTCAATATTTAAGTGCCATCACCGGCCAGGCTGCCCGCACCGGGCAGCTTTTTTTTTTGCGGCGAGTTGTCTTTGTTCACGCAGTATAGCCATCCACCGAAAGTCTCATACTGTGTTGCGCCGCCTCGCCGTACAAATGCGTACTGCCTTCGGCGGCGCGCCTTGTCTGAAACTTTCGGTGGATGGCTATAACAAGCGCGCCCAGACTGTGCTATTCATACAACAAAGGCGCGTTCGGCAAAACGCGGCTTGAGCGAAAAACACTACGAAACTGACTGAAACATAACAAAAAGGCTCGCGTCCCTGCGAGCCCGGTACCATTTCATCATCCTGATGGGCGTATTATACATACAACAATCGGGATAACAAGATTTAATTTGCACTTAATCCGCGCGTCCCGTCACATCAACGATCAGCACCTCCGAACGCGAGCCGAGACGCAGCGGTACCCCCCAAAAGCCATAACCGGACGAGACAAAAATGTCTTTGCCGTCAATCGTTTCGTGGCCGTAGTGCAGGCGATAGAGCGCGCGCACGATGAAATTGGCAGGGAAAACCTGACCGTTGTGGGTGTGGCCGGAAAACTGTATATCCATCGGCGTCTGCACATTCTCCATAATCTCCGTCGGGCGGTGATCCAGCACCAGTACCGGCAAATCGCGGCGCGTTTGTTGCAGCAATACTGCAAGCGGCGGCCGGTCGGCGTGCGTGTCATCATCGCGCCCGGCGATGACAACGCGGTCGGCGACCACCGCCACCGCATCGCGCAGCACCTGCACCCCCGCGTTGCGCAACGCCTGCGCGTTTTCTTCCGCGTCGCCGTAAAACTCGTGATTGCCGAGAGTAGCGAAGACACCGAGCGGCGCCTGCAACGCGCGCAAATGCGCCGCCATTCCCTCCGCATAAAACGCATCAGGGCGGTCGTTAATCACATCGCCGGGCAGCAGGATGACGTCCACCTGCTCCGCCGCAAAAATCGCCGCAAGACGGTCAAGCTCGCGCGCGCCGAAGAAAAAGCCGCTGTCGAGATGCAAATCGCTGGCGACGCCGATGCGCAGCGGCTGCGCCATCGGCTTGTCCAGCGCGACCATGTAATGGCGCACCACCGTGCTGTTCGCATTGAAAAAGCCCCAGGCAAACAGCGTCGCGAATGCTGCGGGCAGCCAGACGCGCAGCGCCGTCGCCGCCTGCTGCGGGGCGAAGCGCTTGCCCGGTACATACAGCACAAAACCCGCAGCTGCTGCCAAAAACCACAGCCACAACAGCGCAATCAGCCACGCCTGCGCGATAAACAGCCCCGGCACAAGGCGGGACAGCGCGGCAAGCGTCAAGCCATCGCCAGCGACAAACACCGCAGCGGTCAGCCAACGGCGGCGCTTGCCGCCCAGCATGAAGCGCAACGAACGGGCAAATACCCACAACAATACCTGCAAAACCGCCAGCACCAGCACGGCGAACAACCAACGGGGCATCAATCTCTCCTGATAAAGTGGGCGCGCATCATAAACCAGACTGCGCCACGCCGCGCGCGGTGTTGCGTCGCCCGCTTCAGCCCTTCCCGCGAAGGGCGATTTTCCAACCGGAGCCTCTTATGTCCGCAAAACCCCTTGTTCTCGCCGCCTGTTGCAGCGGTCTTTTTGCCCCCGCTCTTGCCCTCGATTTGCCATCCGGCTGGACGAGCCGCGAAGAAAACAACCTGACCCACTACCAGCCGCAAGACATCGGCGACCGCGTCTTTATCCTCAGCGCGCTGACGCCGTTGCCCGATGGCGGCAAGCGCAGCGCCGACTGGCTGACGGCAGTCGCGCCGCAGTTCGCCGGGCAGTATGGCAAGGTACTGGAACACGGCACGGCGGAGCAGGCGGGCGACCTCGCCAACATGACTTACCGCGTGGAAGTGCAGGGCAAACCGCTGCACATCAACTTCACCGCTTTCCCCGCTGGCGACGGCAAGATGCGCCTCGTCCAGCTTCTCTCCGAAGAAGATGCCACGCTGCTCCAGCGTTATCAGGACGATGCGAAGGCCATCATCGCCGGGCTGTATGTGGAAGGCGAGGGTGACGGTGCCACCGCCACCCCGGCTAGCACCGCCACCGCTGATACCGCCACTGCCAGCAGTAGCAGCAGCGCCGCCGCCACCGTCGCCAGCAGCACGGGCAGCAGCGGTACATCTGCCGTCAAGAGCGGCATAGACGACGGCAAAGAATTTATGCAGACCTTCAAGATGGACGGCCTCACCCCCGGCGGCGACCTCGCTTTTGGCGACTACCAGTGCGCGGTGCAAACAGACGATGGCATGAAATACACCCTCTCGCTCTACGACAACGGCGAGTACCGCGTCAGTGGCGACCGCACAGGCACGGGCGAGTTCAAATACGAGCGCGACGGTCGCATCAACGTCGATAGCAACTACAATCTCTACAACTTTGAAGTTCTGGGAGAAATGCGCGAAATCGCCTTCTTCTTCCGTGGCAAGAACGGCGAGACCGGCATCTACGGGCAACAACTCACCAGCGGCATCATCAACATCTGCCAATACCAAGGCGCGAGCAAAGAACCGTCGCCGTCGCAACAAGCCGCACAAAAAGCCGCCGCTGATGCCGAAGCGGCGCGCTTCAAATGGGTGACGGCACCGGGCAAGGGCGTGCAGCCGGACGAAATCGAGGCGGTCATGTTCTATGGTTACAACAGCTATGGCTGGGGCGTCAGCTTTGAAGAAGAGCAGCGCCTGGTGCTGAAAGACGGCTGGGCATACGGCAACCTGCGCGTGCCGCCTGCCGATCTGGACGTCGCCGCCTCGCGCAAAAACGAACCCGAACTCTGGCACAAATGGCGGAAGAACGGCAAAGACTACGAAATCGAAAAAGACAGCGCATGGAAAAAACTGCCCGGCCACCCGGTACGCGGCGCGAAGGCGGGCGAAACACACAACCGCAGCTACACCTACTCCGCCTCCGGCGGCGACTATTACGGCGGCTACGCCCTCTTCAAAACGCTCAAATTCAAGCCCGACGGCATCTTTGACAGCAGCGACTACGGCAGCACCCACGCCAATAGCAACGGCCTCGGCCAAATCAACAGCGAAGGCATCGGCCATGGCGCCATCAGCCACGGCGCGAGCAGCAGCAACGACCGTGGCCGCTACAAACTGGACGGCTATACCATCGAGATGACGCAGCCAGACGGCACAACGGCGCGGCAGTTGTTCTTCTTCTGGGCGGACGACAAGAACATCAGCATCGGCGGCGCGACCTATTCCTCCGAATAAACCGCCCGCCAAACTACCCCTCCCGTGGGGAGGGGTAGCAAACAAAAGCGGTTCATTGAGCCGGTTTTTTGCGGGCGAGGCAGGGCGCGTAGGGTGGGGCTTGCCCCACCATAACGCCTTTGGTTTACAGTTCGCAGGTCGGCCATTCATGGCCGACACCAAAAAATGTCGGGCATAAATGCCCGACCTACAAACCAAGCGGACGACAAGTTTGCCGGTCAGCCATTCATGGCCGACAATAGACTTCCTTCCAAACCATAACTTGCACGACAACCCGACAAAATTCCAAACCTGCTGAGCCGTTGTCTGCTGCCCCCACCCTAACCCTCCTCCACAGGGGGAGGGGACTCATTGGCTGAAAAAATAGCAATGATTTCATGACCATCCATATGCGATACGACAGCAGTTATTTGAATCTGCCGCATAACGGCTCCCTCCCCCGTGGGGGAGGGCTGGGGTGGGGCAGGGATACAAATTCCAAAAAACGTATGCCTTTGCCTGGTTTGGAAAGAGGTCTAATAAAAAAACGCCGGGCATAAATACCCGGGCAGGCTGTCCACCATCACCAGTTCGTAGGTTGGGTTAGCGAGGTACGAGCGTAACCCAACAAACTGAATGTCGAACATCTCCCGTTGTTGGGTTACGGCTGCGCCTAACCCAACCTACAAGGCCTTGCAGATGAATTGTAAACACGGGTTAGCCAAACCATTTGCCCATCGCTATCGCAATGCCGCTGGCGATGGAAAAGAACAGCAGCCAGATGATGAACGGGGATGTCAGTAATTCCCTGAAAAAATTTCGCTCTTCCGCATAGGGATCCTGTGCCGCATCGGCGAGGTTTTTCAGGGTCAGATAAATCAGCGCCTTTTCTGCTTTCATTTGTCTCAATGTGATTTCGTCGCGGAGTTTTTCGATTTCTGCTTCCGCATGGGGGATGTCCATGATGTGCTTCTTTCGGGAGGCCGTCGCAATCGCTTCCCGGTCATTGTTTTTGTCTTCGCCCCCTCCGGCGCGGAGGGGGCTGGGCATCGGGGCGGGTTATGGGTCGGGATTATTTTTTGTAATCCTTTTTCACAAACGGCATGGCGACGATTTCTACCGCCACGTCTTTGTCGCGCACTTTCGCGCTGAGTTTGGTGCCGACAGCGGCGTGTTCGCTTTTGACGTAGCCCATTGCCAGCGGCGCGTTCAGTGTCGCGCCAAAGCCGCCGCTGGTGACTTCGCCGATTTTTTCGCCGCCGAGGTACAGTTCGGTGTGGGCGCGTACCGGGGCGCGGCCTTCAATGGCGAGGCCGACCCGTTTGCGCGGCGCGCCGTGTTCGATTTGCTGGCCGACGATGTCCGCGCCGGGGTAGCCACCCGCGCGTTCGCCACCGGGGCGGCGTACTTTCTGGATGGCCCAGATGAGGCTGGCTTCGATCGGCGTGGTGGTGGTATCGATGTCGTTGCCGTAGAGGCAGAGGCCGGCTTCGAGGCGGAGGCTGTCGCGCGCGCCGAGGCCGACGGGTTTGACGCGCGGGTCTTTGCAAAGCAGGTCGGCAAGGACGGCGGCGCGGTCGTTCGGCACGGAGATTTCGTAGCCGTCTTCGCCGGTGTAACCGCTGCGGCTGACCCAGCACGGGATGCCGAGCAGGGTGTATTCGCCGCCGTGCATGAAAGTGAGGTCGCGTACTG
This sequence comes from Cardiobacterium sp., assembly GCF_057314735.1. Classification (NCBI taxonomy): domain Bacteria; kingdom Pseudomonadati; phylum Pseudomonadota; class Gammaproteobacteria; order Cardiobacteriales; family Cardiobacteriaceae; genus Cardiobacterium; species Cardiobacterium sp. The sequence goes on along the minus strand of NZ_DBHKZK010000022.1, from coordinate 57,062 downwards.
CCGGTTCTATCGCCGCCAGCACTTCTACCGCTTCCGGCCCTTGCAGCGCGAGCAGGGCGCGTGCCTGCCACCAGGAGACGTCGCAGTCCGGCAAGCCCGCTTGCAGTTTGGCGAAATCGGCGTCCTTGCAGGCGGCATTCACCACAACGTAGAAGTCGTTCGCGCGCCGCGTCAGCATCAGGTCGTCATCTATCCCGCCCTGCGCGTTCATGAGGAGCGCGTAACGCTGCTGGCCGACGGCAAGTCCCTGTAAATCTACCGGCAAGAGCCGTTCGAGGCTGGCGGCCACGTTCGCACCGCGTACCAGCACCTGCCCCATGTGCGAGACGTCGAACAATCCGGCGTGTTCGCGCGTCCAGAGGTGTTCTTTGACGATGCCTTCTTCGTATTGCACCGGCATGGCGTAACCGGCAAAGGGGACGATTTTCGCGCCACGGGCGAGGTGCCAGCCATAGAGTGCGGTGTGTTTTTCTGTGCTCATTATGTTGCTCCAATGTGAAATAATCGCAAATTTTAACATATTTCCCCACCGCTGCGGGGCGCAATGTGCTTTGTATTTGACGGGGCAACTTGTTAAAATCCGCGCGTTTTTTCCCTACTTACAGGTAACCATGTCCAAAGAAGAAAATATTGAAATGATCGGCACCGTGGTGGAAACCTTGCCCAACACCACGTTCCGCGTCGAGCTGGAAAACGGTCACATGATCAACGCCCACATCTCCGGGCGGATGCGCAAGCACTATATCCGCATCCTCACCGGCGACAAGGTGAAGGTCGAGATGACGCCGTATGACCTCAGCAAAGGCCGCATCATTTTCCGCGAAAAATAAGCCACCGCCTGTTTTCAGCCCGACCCGCGTCGGGTTTTTTCATGCCCGCTCATGGCCATCTACTTCCTCGCCGACATTCACCTCGCCGAACACCGGCCGGCAATTACCGCCGCCTTTCTCGACACGCTTGCCGCCATCGCGGGCGATGCCGAAGCGGTTTACATCCTCGGTGATCTCTATGATTACTGGCTCGGCGACGACCTTGCCAGCCCTTTCCACCAACGCATTGCCGCCGTCCTCGCCGCCCTGCCTTGCCCGGTGTACTACCAGCACGGCAACCGCGATTTTCTCCTCGGCGCGGCTTATGCCCGCACGGCACACCTGCACCTGTTGCCCGAACGCTACCGCCTGCAACTGGGCGACACCCCCGTGCTGCTTGAACACGGCGACCTGCTCTGCACCGACGACCGCGGTTATCAACGCCTGCGTCGCGTGCTGCGCTGCCGTCCACTGCAATGGCTCTATTACCGCCTGCCGCGTGCGCTGCGCCGCCGCCTTGCCGAAAAATTGCGCCAACAAAGCCAGGCGCGCACCCGCCGCAAAGCATCCGCCATCACCGATACCCATCCTGCCGCCATTCGCACCGCGCTGGAGAACACCGCCGCGACGGTACTCATCCATGGCCACACCCACCGCCCCACCGTGCATCGGCTCGATAACGGCAACACGGTGTACGTCCTCGGCGACTGGCGCCCATATGGTGAAATCCTGCGCTATGCCGATGGTGCGTTTACGCTGGCAGACTGTCGTGCAAATTGCGGGCGCATTGCCGTTTTTTAGGATTTACCCCGGGAGAAACCGCTATACTGCGCCGCGACCCTTCAACTAAACGAGGTACTTATGCAAATGCACAAACTGATGATCGCTGTCTTGGCCGCCGCCAGCCTGCTCTCCGCCTGCTCCGACGAAACCAAGGACAAAAGCAAGGAAGCCGCCGCTTCCGCAGCCAAAGACGTGAAAGAAGCCGCTGCCAGCACCGCTGAAGCCGGCAAAGAAGCCGCCGACAAAGCCAAAGAAGTCGCTGGCGAAGCGATGGACAAGGCGAAAGAAACCGCAGGTGCTGCCATGGATAGTGCCAAAGAACACGTCCATGAAGCCGCAGCCAGCGTCGCCAATGCAACCGCCCCGGCTGCTGAAGGCGAAAAAGGCTCAGATGCGCCGACAGAAAACAAATAATCTGTCGCCTTGTGCCAAAAGCCCGCAACTGCGGGCTTTTTTCTTGCGCGACTGCCCACGGGTAAACATTGGCAATCCGTAACACTTTGGTTACAATGCGAGCCGTTGCAATGCGTTACGCATTGCCCGTTTCGCCCGCTACCATCATCAGGACAGACATGACATACCCCGCTCACATGGAGACGAATTGCGCCAGAAGCCGCCCGCCGCACCGCAACGGACAGCGATTGACCTTGACCAGGAGGCGCCCGCGATGAGTACCCGCATCTTCCTCGGCTCCGAAATCAGCCAGCCCGCGCCGGGCAAGGCGCGCTTTCATATCATCCCCGTACCTTACGAAAAAACCGTCAGCTACGGCGGCGGCACGGGCGAGGGTCCGGCGGCCATCATCGAAGCCTCCGACCAGCTCGAAACCTATGACCAGTTGGGCGGCGAGCCTTGCCGTGCTGGCATCTATACCCACCCAGCCATTGACTGCCGCGGCGAAGCGGGCGACGTCCTGCTGCGCATCCGCGAACGGGTGCGCGACGTTGCCGCCCAGGGCAGCCTGCCGTTCGTGCTGGGCGGCGAACACACCGTCAGCTATGGCGCGGTGATGGGCGTCGCCGATGCTTGCCCCGGCGAACGCATCGGCGTAGTGCAATTCGATGCACACGCGGATTTGCGCGAAAACTACGAAGGCAGCATCTGGAGCCATGCCTGCGTGATGAAGCGGCTGGTCGATGAAGGCGTGGCGCTGTTTCAGGTCGGCGTGCGCGCGATGAGCCTCGACGAACAGGCGGTGCGTGACGAATTTCCGGCACAAATCACCGCCTATGACGCGCGCGACATCTGCCGCCCGCCGCTACATGACCTCAGCCTGCCGCCGCATTTCCCAGAAAAAATCTACATCACCGTGGATATTGACGGGCTGGACGCGGCGTTGATGCCCGCCACCGGCACCCCGGTACCGGGCGGCCTTGGCTGGTGGCAACTGTTGGACCTGATCGCCGCCGTCGCCCGCCAGCGACAGGTGGTCGGCATGGATTTGGTCGAATTTGCCCCGATCCGCGGCCTGCACGTTTACGATTTCACCGCCGCCGATCTTGCCTACAAAATGATGGGTATTGTTGAGCGAGCAAACCCGCAACAAAAATGACAATTTATAGTGAGGAAATAAAACATGATACACCTGCTGATTTTAATTGCGCTGGGACTGGCGACGTATTTATTTCATAATTACCAGACATTTCATGATGCCTATATGCGCCCTTGGGTCGTTGAATATGTGAATTTCAATCGCGAAGCCGATCCGCAGGCACTTTGTGATTTACTGGATCCGGAGGCGACGGTAATTATTAATGACAGATATACCCAATATAGCTATAAATTTACAGGCGGAAAAACCCAGGCGTGTGAATATTTCATCGAGTCTGCCAGTCATTTCCAGAAACCGCAGCGGGAGAAAAATGATTATATCCCGGACAGGCTGACCAGCTTTATCGTCTATCATGATGATCTGTTCAAAGACTATGCCGATGTCTCTTTTGAAACCAAGCTTACTGGTCCTCTTTGGGGATTGGCTACGAAAAAGGATGGAGAGCAGCTCATCGGTAATACCAGTACCAAAATTACGGTAAAAGCGCCCATTTTTAAGGATCCCAAAATTACGCGCTATGAATTTACCCGAAAACTGGAACAGCCAAATATTCAGAAGCTGTTATAACGCGTTTATCTGCGCCGCCCGTATCCGTTCGCCTAATTCTGCGCCCTGATACTGCCGCGCCAATTCATCTGTTGATAACGCCCGCACCTGTTCGCGGGCGTTTTCTATTTCTGCCAACAGCGCCGCTTCAACCTGCATCAGCCGCGCCAGCGTCAGTACATCGCCTTCAGCGCGCAGGCTGCCGCTCGCCTTCAACATCTGCCAGCGCGCTGCGCCATCGCATTCACGCCAGCGGCGCACGGCATCACCGTAATCTGCCACCAGTTGCAGCCAGTAGCGGTAGCGTTTGGGCAGCGGTAACGCCGCTTGCAATGCCGCCCGCGCCGCAGCGCAGTCTTCGCCCTGCAGCCACACGGCAAGGCGGTGTTCGGCGCTTTCATCCATCGCCAACACCGCCTGCAAGCGGGTATTCATGGTCGCCAATTGTGCATCGCTGACGTTAAAGCCCAACACATCGAGCGCATCCACTGCCTGCAAACCGCTGAAAAATGCCTGCGGTGCGGATGATGCCAACGCTTTTTCGCATTCTGTCCAGACGCGCTCCGCGCTCAAATGCTGCAATTCGCCGTCGGCGACCATCTCGCGGCACAATTCAAGCGTTGTTGCTGCTACGGTAAAGCCCAGCGGGGCGAAGCGCGCCAGGAAACGCATCAGGCGCAGCACCCGCAGCGGGTCTTCGGCGAAGGCGGGCGAGACGTGGCGCAATACGCGCGCCTGCACGTCCGCCGCGCCGCCATAGGGGTCAATCAGTCGCCCGTCCGCCGCCTGCGCCATCGCGTTAATCGTCAAATCACGGCGCAACAAATCCGCTTCCAGCGATACATCCGGCGCGAAATCAAAGATAAAGGCCTGATGGCCGCGCCCGGTCTTGCGCTCCTGCCGCGCCAGCGCGTATTCCTCGCCCGTTTCGGGGTGCAGAAACACCGGGAAATCCTTGCCGACCTGTCGGAACCCTTGCGCCAACATTTCTTCCGCCGTCGCGCCAACCACGACCCAATCGCGGTCATGCACCGGCAGTCCCAATAATTGATCGCGCACCGCGCCGCCCACCAAAAAGATTTCCATCCGCTATTTCTCCGTCATCAGTGCATATAATTCGCCATTTCGTGTTTGAAGCCCTTGAGCAAGGCAAGAAAACGTTCCAGCGTCAGCGGTTCTTGCATGAGCTGTTCATACATATCTTCGCCGGTCAGAATTTCGCGAATGGCGGCATCGGCAAATTCCAGGGCGCGGTAATGTTCGTAGCAGCGCATCAATTCCAGCCCGTATTCTTCGTCATCGCCTGCTTCCGGCGGTTTCAGGTTTAATAACAGCGATGCCTTGGCGTGCTGAATTTTATGGAAGGTGTCATACATTCGCGTCAATACTTCATCATCCTTGCCGTTATATTTTTCGATGAAATCGGCTTTTTCCATCAGGGATATGGTCATTATTTCCGCCTCTTTTCGGATGGTTCATATATGGCGATACTCACAAAGTTCTGTACAAGGCGCGCTGCCGAAGGCAGTACAGATTAGTACGGTGCGGGTTTCCCTAAAAAATGGCTCCCGCCATTTTTTAGGGTGCCCGGTCAGGCGGCGCAACGCCGTACAGTGCTTTGTGAGGATTGCCATAAAAAATACCCCGCAGGGCGGGGCAATATACTTTAGGAAGTAATCATGTCATCAAAAACGTCATTCCGTTTTCATCAACTGGAACGCTTCGGGGTTCGCGGTCGGAATGGCATCGCCATTAGGCATTCGCATTTCCAGATGATCACTGTGGACGCGGAATACCTTGCGCTGCCCTTCGCTGTCGATGGCAATATGGCTGTTGTCCGGCAGCCATTCAAAGCGCCCTTCGCCGGTGCGGTCCTTGTCGTCAATGCCGAGCATCCGCGTGCGCGTGGTGTAGGTCATGTTCGGGTTGAGGACGATCATCGTCGCCACGCCTTCGCAGGCGGAGCACGGCAGGATGCCCTGATAAGTCCCCTGCCAGGAAACGTTTTTCCGTGCATTTTCAACGACCGCTTCCTGCACCGGACGGCGGGCGGGGCGGTCTTCATCCTTGTCGCGCGTGCTGGAGCAGCCGAACAGCGCACCAAGCAACGCGGTCATCAAAAGAAGGTGTTTCATGTATCTCGTCTCGTGTTTGGTAGCGGGCTATGGTATGGATTTTCGCCCCGCGCGCAAGTATCAATATGACTACAGCCTGTTGTAATCTCGAAACAAATACTTCATGTAACTGCGATAGTTACGGATACCGAGACGCACGCACACCTCGCGGAAAGCGACGAAGGTACTTTCAAACAAATGCTCCTGACCGCCAAGCAATGACCAGTACGGACTGCGTCGCAGCTTGCGCCGCAAATACGGTTTCATGCCAATCAGATAAAGGTCGCCGCCGCGCTGTTGCAACGCGCGCCGCTCATCAAGCAGCATTTCAATCCCGGCAAGGTCAAGACGGTTCAGCCCCTCGGCGAGAATGACCAGATTGCGCCCCTCATGCGCCGTCGCCAGTTCGGCGAGGCGACTGCGGATATGTTCCACCGAGCCGAAGAAAATCGAGCCGTCGAGATGCACCGCGCGCAGCGGCGGCACAAAAGCGGGGTCGGCCGCGCGGCATTGGCGGTAGAGCGGCGCAAAATCCGCCGCGCTTAATACCGGATGCGCAATCTTCTGCAAATACAGCACCAAAGACAAAATCACGCCGACATAAATCGCAAAATCCAGACTGAACAGCAGCGTGGACACAAACGTCGCCAGCAGAATCGCCGTCTCGTTGCGCGACGTGCGCAGGGTGAGCCTGAAGCGGGCAAAATCAAGCAAATTCCAGGCGGCGAGCATGATGACCCCGGCCATCGCGGCGAGCGGCAAAAAGCGGGTGATGCCGGGCGCGAGTGCGAGCGCGGCGGCGACCAGCGCGGCGGTAAATACCTGCGCCAGCGGCGAACGCGCGCCGCTGTCAAAATTGACACCGCTGCGGTTGAACGAGCCGGAAATCACATAGCAGCAACAACAACTGCCGACCACATTCGCCAGCCCCTGCCCGAAAAATTCCTGATTGCCGTCAATGCGTTGCCCGGAGCGGGCGGTGATGGCGCGGGCGATTGACACCGCATTGATGAGGCCGAGCAGGGCGACCGCAAACGCCGCCGGCAACAACTGGCGCAGCGTCTGCCACTGCAACGGCGGCCATTGCCACGCGGGCGCGCTCAGCGGCAGCGCGCCGAGCATCGCCACCCCGCGCCCGGCACCGTCAATGGCGAGCGAGAGCAGACTGCCCGCCAGCATCCCGACCAGCATATACGGCCAGCGGCGACAAAAACGGCGGCAAAGCACGGCAACCGCGAGCGTCGTCGCCGCAATTGCCAGCGTTGGCCAATGGGCGGACGGCAACAGCGCCGCCAGCGCCAGCACTCGCTCCGGCAGCGACAAGCCATGCGGTACTGCCACCCCGAAAAAATCCGGCAACTGACTGAACACAATCAGCACACCCGCACCCGCAGTGAAGCCCGTCACCACCGTCGGCGAAATAAAATTGACCAGCCCGCCGAGGCGGAACACCGCAAACGCGAGCTGAATCACGCCCACCAAAAACATCAACACCAGCGACAGCGCCACATACTCCGGCGACGCCAGCGGCGCATACGGCGCAAGCACCGTCGGCAAAACGATGGACAGCGCCACCGTCGGCCCGCTCACCAAATGCCAACTGGAGCCGAACAGTGCCGCCACCACCGCGGCAAACATCGCACTGTAAAGCCCGAACAGCGGCGGCAACCCGGCGATGCGGGCGAAGGCAATCCCCTGCGGCAACACCAGCGCCGCACCGGTCAGCCCCGCGCAAAAATCACCACGCAGCGACGCTGCCGACGGCTTCGGCCAACGCAACCACGGCCAAAGCAACATGAACACGCGCCAGAAAACCAGCTCCAGCGCGGCAAAAATCCCTTGCATCAACCTTTCTCCGCTAAGCAAAACGGAGGCAGCATAGCAAGGTTTGCCGCCGTGGTGCGGAAAAGGGCGGGAGTGCTGACCATGCAAAAATCCCCGCCTGCGCTGAAGCGAAGCGGGGAAGGCGGCTGTGCTGTTGCGACAAGGTTCTTAGAACCTGTTTAAAATCCCCCTCCCCTGCAGGGCGAAGCCCGTAGCGGGGGAGGGTCGGGGAAGGGGTGGAGGGATGTTGTTCATGAATCGAAATTCCGGTTTTTTCAATCGTTTGCTGCCCTCACCCCGGCCCTCTCCCACGGGGAGAGGGGGCATATTGGCTGTTTTCCCGGTTTTCAGTTTCCTACACAAGCATATGGAAAAATGCGGTTCTCCAAGATTTTAAACAGGCTCTTACAGGTCGGCGACGCGGGCGGGGCGTTTTTCCAGTTGCGGCGTCTCGGTTTTTTGCATGAAGTCGCGGGTGAGGAAGGCGGCAACAGCATTCTGGTTGTCGCGGCTGGTGTGTGCGGTGTAAATCTCCGGTAGGCGCATTCGCACATAGTTCAGGCCGTTACCGAGGATGATGTGCCCCCAGTCGGCAGATGCGGGGTCGAGTTGCGGCGCGTGCGGCAGGGCGCGGGCAAGCGCGGCGCGGCTGCGAGCGATGTGCGGGTGCGGCAGGCTGTCTGCCGGTTGGTGCATGGCGAGGGAGAACGCGCGCACGGCCTGGTTGATGGTGGCGATGCCGTAAGCGGCACGGGCACAGGTGCCGCCGCCGCGCAGCACGCGGTCGTCGAGGTAGTGCATGATGATGAGGGTTTCGGTGAGGATGTTGCCGTCGTCGCAATGCAGCGCCGGGATTTGGCTGTAGGGGTTGACGGCGAGGAGGTCGGCCGGGTTTTCCCAGGGCAGGACGTAGTGCAGTTGCAGGTTGGTGTGTCCACTGCGCATTGCTGCGATGAGGGCGAGGCGGGAGTAGGGCGAGGTGGTACTGAGGTAGAGTTTCATGGGGTTCTCCATAAATTTGGTGAGGGGGAGGCAGGGATCGGATTCCGCTACGACTGCGGCATTATAAGACAGCGGTAACATGAAGCTTGTTGTGGTATAAAAACAGCGGGCAAGTGCCCGATTTTCCCCTGAAGCAAACCAAGGAGTTGTTATGCGCACATGTACGTTTTCTCTTTCATTGGCCGCCATATTCACCACAATGGCAGTCCCCTCTTTTGCCGAAACAAATTATCGCGAATTTGATTTGAATAGCTTTAAATTGGGCATGAAAAAAGAAGTCTATATGCCACTTATCAAGGAAACCTGTATTTATAACCGGAACGGTTTCACAGCGTTGCGAACTTATGATGTGGGCGAGACAAAAATCAAAGGTGCCAGGCGTTTTGTTTGTCGAGCCAGTCTGGAAGAAGAAATTGACATTTTTACCAGCGATGGGTTTGGTATTATGCAAATTATTCGTTCAAAGAAAATTCCGCTACCCGAAAATTTGCCAGATAATGAAAAATATAACAACCTTCTTGCTATCCGCGACAAGATCAGTGAGAAATATGGTGCACCTACGATAAGCAAGACGGCTGCACCAGACAGTTATTTTTTTGCAAATGTCGGGAAAAATACTTTTCCGTGGAATGTTAATTCTTCCCATGCCAAGGCTGTATCCTGCTGGGGAGATTGTTCGGATTCTGAAACTGACACTGATGGTGTCATCAATCTTAAAGGATCCGGTGCCATGGCAGTGCTGGTTCCCTATCCACAGAGTATTTATCTTTATCAGATATTCATTGACCGCGCTGCCATTGAAAAAACGGAAGCAGAATTTACACGAAAGGAACAGGAAGCGCAGGATGCACAAGAGAAAAAGGCTGTTGAAGACGCAAAACGGTCAGTGGAAAATATCAAGTTGTAAAATGATAAAAAGATAAACCCGCCTATGGCGGGTTTTTTGTGGTTGCGGCGAGATTTTATCGGCTGTTTTTCGTCTATTGTTCCTCCTTCGCCCGCTGCGAATTCCGCCCCGCAGGATAAGGTGTGTGTTTTAGCGGATGCTTTGCCGCACGGCGGCGATGCTGGCCGGGTGTTGTTCCAGCGCTTCGGGGCGGACGGCGCGCACGTCAGGACGCATTTGGTATTCGGCGAAGGCGCGGCGGTTGTCGGCATCCAGGTGCGGGTAGAGCGCGGGGTGGCGCAGTTCGGCATAGTGGTAGGCCATTGCCAGCAGGTGTTGCGCGATGTGGTTGCTCGCCGGGTCGAGTTGTGGCGCGCGTTCGAGGCCGCGGACAACGGCAGCGCGGGCGCGCGCGATGTGCGGGTGTTCCGCCGTGCCTTCCGGCTGGAAGCGCGCCAGCGAGTAGGCTTTGATGATTTGTTCGAGCAGGGCAGTGGCGTAGCCCGCCACGGCGGTTTGTGCCGCGCTGCGGAAGGGGTGGTCAAAGAGGTAGTCGGCGATGGTGAGGGTGTTGTAGATGTGGATGCCGTCGTCGGTGATGAGGGTCGGCACTTGCGAGAAGGGGTTTTCCGCGGTGAGCGCGGGCGGGGTCGTCCACGGGTCGGCGTAGGCGAGTTGCAGCTCGTCTTTGTTTTGTGAAAGCGCGGTCAGGATGATGGCGCGCGCGGTGGGGGAGGTGGTGCTGGTGTAGAGTTTCATTGGCTTTCCTCGGTCGGGTTGATGGTGAGGCGGCGGATGGTGTCGCTTGCCGGCCAGTATTCTACGCGGATGGTGTGGGGGTTTGTATTGGTGAGCTGGCTGTAGTGGGGGTAGTCGATGTGGAGGCGGGCGCCGGTTTCGGGGAGTTCGAGGAGGTAGCGGGTTTTGCGGTGCGTGCTCCAGGCGGTTTCGCGTGCGTGGTAGTTCCGGGTGGTGATGGTTTTGCTGCCGCGAATGAGGTCAAGGCTCGCCGGGGCGATGAGTACGATGACGGCGCCGGCGAGCAGGGCGAGTGCGGCGAGGTCGCTGAGGCGCTCACGGCGGTAATTGCGGGTCAGCCAGCGTTCGAGGGCGACGGGAATGGCGATGAGGCCGGTGATAATGTCGCCGTAGAGGGCGCCGATGCCTTCGGTCGGGGCAAGGATGTGGGTGGCGAGCATGAGGGCGGCGAGAGCGACGAGCCAGGGCGATTGTTGCAGCCATTCAAAGAGGGTGTCTTTCATGGGGTGTCGTTGTGGATGTCGAGGCGTTTGAGGGTGTGGCTGTGTGGCCAGTATTCGATGTGGATGGTCGGAGCCGGGGTTCGGTCGAGGCGGTCGTAGTCTTTTTGGTCGATGCGGAAGGTGGTGCGGATTGCCGGGATTTCGAGGCGGTAACGGCTACGGAAGTCGTAGCTGTGGCGGGAGCGGTGTTTTTTGTGCAGGCGGTAGTCGGCGGTGGTGAGGGTTTGGCTACCACTGGCGAGGTCGCGGCTGGACGGGATGATGTAGAGGTAGAGGCCGGCGCCGAGCAGCAGCCAGAGAATGAGGTCGGAGAGCCATTCGTCGCGTTTGTGGCGGCTGTGCCAGCGTTCGATGACGGCCGGGATGGCGATGAGTCCGGCGAGGATGTTGCCGTAGAGGGCATTGATGCCGGTGGATGGGGTCAGGATTTCGACAGCGACAAAGGCGATGGCGAGGAGGCAGAGGAGGGGCGATTGTTGCAGCCATTCAAAGAGGGCTTCTCTCATGGGGTCTCCGGGATATCAAGGTGTTTGAGGGTGCGGCTGTGTGGCCAGTATTCGACACGGATGGCGGGCGGGCGCTCGCTGCCGCTGCCACGGATGCGGTTGAGCTGGTCGTAGGTGGTGCGGCGGATGCGCAGTGTCGTGGGTACGGTGGCGAGCGGTTTGGCGAAAAGCTCAAGGTAGTAGTGGTCGGGCATTCGCGCGTTGCGGTCGGTGCTGTGCCAATGCGGGGTGAGGGTTTGGCTGCCGCCGATGAGGTCGCGCAGCGCGGGTAGGGTGAGGAATATCAGCAGGATGAGGGTGAGTAATGGCGTTTCCCAGGCGAAGTGGTAGGTGAGGGTTTCGTGGCGGTCGCGCCACACCCACCAACAGAGCGGCAGGCCGCTGAGGCCGAGGATAAGGTCAGTGTAGAGCGAGGCGGTGCCTTCTACCGGACGGATGTGCGGGATGAGGATGATGTTGGCGGCTATCCAGGCGAAGGCGAGCTTTTTGTGCTGTGCGGCGGTCATTTAGAGCCTGTTCAATATTCCGGGGTGAGGCGAATGGGGGCGGGTTGGGATGGGATGCAAGGCGCAAGACGCAGGCAATGTGGGCTACCTTGCCAAGTCTTGCAACGAAGCAGCCCGCCCAATCCCGCACGCATAACGCCCGCAGCGGGATTTTGAACAGGCTCTTGGGAAAAGCCCCGCGCGGGGCGGGGCGGTTGTGGCGCTGTGTTTATTTGAGCAGGTGTTCGACGGCGGCGCGTTCTTCGCGCAGTTCGCGCTCGGTCGCGTCCATTTTTTCACGGCTGAAGGCGTTAATGTCGAGGCCCTGGACGATTTCGTAGTCGCCGTTTTTGCAGCGGCAGGGGTAGGAGTAGATGATGCCGGGGGCGATGCCGTAGGAGCCGTCGGACGGAACGCCCATGCTGACCCAGTCGTCGCCGTCGGTACCGAGCGCCCAGCTGCGCATGTGGTCAATCGCGGCGGAGGCGGCGGAGGCGGCAGAAGATGCGCCGCGCGCCTTGATGATGGCAGCACCGCGCTGTTGCACGACGGGGATGAAGGTGTCTTTGTACCAGGCGTCTTCAACCAGGCCTTTGGCGGGTTTGCCCTGCACGGTGGCGTGGCTGATGTCCGGGTACTGGGTGGAGGAGTGATTGCCCCAGATGGTCATTTTGGCGACGTCGGTGCTGTGCGTGCCGGTTTTTTCGGCCAGTTGCGACAGCGCGCGGTTGTGGTCGAGGCGGGTCATCGCGGTGAAGTTGCGCGGGTTGAGATCCGGCGCGGCGGCTTGGGCGATGAGGGCGTTGGTGTTGGCCGGGTTGCCGACGACCAATACTTTGACGTTGCGCGAGGCGTGGTCGTTCAGCGCCTTGCCCTGCGGGCCGAAGATGGCGCCGTTCGCGGCGAGCAAATCCTTGCGCTCCATGCCGGGGCCGCGCGGACGGGCACCGACCAGGAGCGCGTAATCGCAGTCCTTGAAGGCGACATTGGCGTCGTCAGTGGTGACGAGGCCGCGCAGCAGTGGGAAGGCGCAATCGTTGAGTTCCATGGCAACGCCCTTGAGTGCGTCCAGCGCCGGGGTGATTTCCAGCAATTGCAGGATGACGGGCTGGTCCGGGCCGAGCATATCGCCAGCTGCGACGCGGAAAGCGAGCGCATAGCCGATGTTGCCTGCCGCACCGGAGATGGTGACGCGAACGGGGTTTTTCATGAGGAATCTCCTGTATGTTTGGGAAAATTTGAGGAAAATAATTATAGCAGGGTGGATTCTTTTCTGAAAATTAATGTTAGAATATGACGGTCTCTTTAGATAAGGAATTCAACCATGAAATTGAAAACATCTTTGTTGGCCCTGGCCGTTTCCCTCTCTTGTGCTGCCGCATGGGCGCAGGACAGCAAACCTGCTGCAGCGGCAGATGAACGTCCGCCGGAGGTTTACACCAGACCTGGCGTTGAACCACTAAAAATTTTCTACAAGTGGCGTTCAGGCGGAAAAACGCACTACGGCAAATATGTGCCACGTGGCGTCACCAGCTACACCAAAATCAACGAACAAGGGATGCTGGTCAGCGAACGCCCGACCAGCGACAGCATCGCTGTATTGCGTCCAGTACGTCCGACGGATACCTCTGGAAACGCTGCTCCGGCGAATGACAACCAGCCACTGCCGCCCGGGTCTATTTCACGGGAGCAACGTTGTGCAGAGGCGCAGCAGAACTTGAAAACCATCCAGACCAAAACCAATATCGTTGAAGATGACGGCAAAGGTAACCTGATTGCGCTGTCAAGCGAGCAGATCGCCGAGCGCAAACAGCAAGCAGAAGGGATCGTTGACCGCTATTGTCAATCATCGCCGGAGGTAAACGGTGTTCCAATTAATCGGGCAACAATGCCGCCGGCAATCGCGCCTTCCCGCATTCCACCCGCGGTGACACCGGCTCAGCCAATTATGCCTGCTACTGCAGTACCACCACCACAACCGGTTGCGCCGTCACCTGCAGCCGGTGCTGAAGGCAGCACTATGAACCCGAAAGAACAACCCAAAGGTTAAACACGAACTCATGCGCCTCTCCCGATTCTGGCTCACCACCCAAAAAGAAACCCCTGCTGACGCCGAAATCATCAGCCACCAGCTGATGCTGCGCGCGGGGATGATCCGGCAAAACGCCCTCGGCGTGTACACCTGGCTGCCGCTGGGGCTGCGCGTCTTGCGCAAAGTTGAGCAGATTGTCCGCGAAGAAATGAACCGCGCCGGTTCACTGGAGCTGTTGATGCCAGGCGTACAGCCGGGCGAACTCTGGCAAGAATCGGGACGCTGGCAGGATTACGGCCCGGAGTTGCTGCGCTTCCTCGATCGGCACGAGCGCGAATACTGCCTCGGCCCGACGCATGAAGAAGTCATCACCGACCTGATGCGGCGCGATCTTGCCAGCTACAAACAATTGCCGCTGAACGTTTACCAAATCCAGACCAAATTCCGCGACGAAATCCGGCCGCGCTTCGGCGTAATGCGCGGGCGCGAGTTTCTGATGAAAGACGCCTACAGCTTCCACCTTGACGAAGCGAGTTTGCAGGCGACCTATCAGGATATGTACGACGCCTACTGCCGCATCTTCGACCGCCTCGGCCTCGATTACCGCCCGGTCATCGCTGACAACGGCTCCATCGGCGGCACCGGTTCGCACGAATTCCACGTGCTGGCGGCGACCGGCGAAGACGCCATCGTCTTCTCCAGCGGCGGCAACTATGCGGCCAACATCGAAAAAGCCGAAGCACAGCGCCCGACCACACCGCGCCCGGCGCCGACCGCCATCATGGAAAAAGTGCCAACGCCGGACAGCAAAACCATCGCCACGCTGGTCGCCAACCACGGCGTGCCGATAGAACGCACCGTCAAAACCCTGCTGGTTGCCGGAGCTGAAGGCGGGCTGGTCGCCCTTATCCTCCGTGGCGACCACGAACTCAACCCGATCAAGGCCGAACACCTGCCTGAAGTTGCGGCACCGCTGCGCATGGCAGACGAAGCCGAAATCCGCGCGGCAATGGGCGCGGGCGCAGGCTCGCTCGGCCCGGTCGGAGCGCGCGTCCCCGTCATCGTTGATTACGACGCCGCCCACATTGCCGACTTTGCCGCCGGTGCCAACGAAGACGGCTACCACTACTTCAACATCAACTGGGAACGCGACCTGCCGCTACCCAAACAGGCCGACCTGCGCAACATCGTCGAAGGCGACCCCGCCCCGGACGGCAGCGGCACGCTTGCCATCCGCCGTGGCATTGAAGTCGGCCACATCTTCCAGCTTGGCAAAAAATACAGTGAGGCGATGGGGCTGAAAGTCCAGCTCGAAGACGGCGGCTCCGCCATCCCGCTGATGGGCTGCTACGGCATCGGCGTCACCCGCGTCGTTGCCGCCGCCATCGAACAAAATCACGACGAACGCGGCATTATCTGGCCGCAGGCCATCGCGCCGTTCACCGTCGCCATCCTGCCGCTGAACGCTGCCAAATCGCCGGAAGTGCTAGCCGCCGCCGAAGCGCTCTACCAAAAACTGCTGGATGCGGACGTGGACGTCGTGCTGGACGACCGTGGCAAACGCCCCGGCTTCATGTTCGCCGACATCGACCTCATCGGCATCCCGGCGCGCGTTGTCATCTCCGACAAAACCCTGGCGAACGGCGAAGTCGAATACAAGGAGCGCCGCAGCGACAGCGCCGAAATGGTACCGCTGGATGCCATCTACGACCGCCTGACGGCATCGCGCTAAAGCACCCAAGACCATCCCCGCCGTGAGCCGCAAGCCTCACGGCTTTTTTATCGCAATCCACGCAAAGCCCTGTACGGTGTTACGCCGCCTGACCGGGCACCCATAAAAATGGCAAAGCCATTTTTATGGGCAACCCGCGCCGTACAACAGCGTACTGTCTTCGGCGGCGTGCCTTGTACAGAACTTCGCGTGTATCGCTATACATTGAGAAACCCATGCCCAAACCCCGCGCCACCCTCAAACAAAGCCCCGCCGACTTCCGCGTCGCCGAACAAATCGACTTCCCCTTAACCGGCCACGGCGAACACCTCTGGTGCTACGTCGAAAAAACCGGCCTCAACACCGCCTGGCTCAAACGCGAATGGGCGCGCCTCACCGGCTGCGCGCCAAAAGACATCGCGCACAGCGGCCTCAAAGACCGCCACGCCATCACCCGCCAATGGCTCTCGCTGCCCGCCAAACACGGCGTGCAACTGCCCGATAGTGGCGACGGCTGGCGTATCCTCGAGCGCCACCTGAACGAACGCAAACTGCGCGTCGGCGCCCATCGCCATAATCAGTTTGCCATCGCCTTGCGTGATATTGACGCCGACCCGACCGCCATTGAAAGCGCGCTTGCTGAACTTGCCCGCGACGGCTTCCCCAACTATTTCGGCGAGCAGCGCTTCGGCCACAGTAACCGCGACAAGGCGCAACGCTGGGTCGAACGCGACCAGCTACCGAAAAAACACGACGAACGCGCGCAAACCCTCTCCACCCTGCGCGCCGCCGCCTACAACGCCCAACTGGACGCCCGCCGCGTTGCTGACGCCCTGCACACCCCGCAACCCGGCGACCGCGCCATGCTCGCCGGCAGCAACAGCCACTTCACCATTGAAACGGTGGACGACACCCTGCTCGCCCGCCTGGCAAGCGGCGACATCGCCCTCGGTGGCTGGTTGCCCGGCAAGGAAAAAAGCGCGCTGCCGCCTGCCGTCAGCGCCTGGCTGGAAAGCACCGATGCCGCGCAACAGGCCGCCGTGCAATATTTGCAAAAATACGCCGATGGCGGCTGGCGCGCGCTCACCGTACGCCCGCGCGATCTGCAATACGAGTGGCAGGACGCACACACCCTGCACCTCGCCTTCACCCTGCCACGCGGTAGCTACGCCACTGCCCTGCTCGCCAGTATCTTTGCATTGCATGACGCCAGCGGCATCAAGGCCGAAGGCGAAAACAGCGCACCGGAATAGCTGTTCTTCAGCATTAGGCGCTGTTTGCAATTGACAAATCCCCTCCCCTGCAGGGCGAAGCCCACAGCGGGCGGGTACCCACGCAAAATGCGTCCGTATTTTGCGTGGGCTGGGGGAAGACTGGGGAGAGGGCGATATTATTGACGCGCTAAAATTCCAGTTTTTCAGTTGATTGCTGCCCTCACCCCAACCCGCCGAGCGACCAAAAACAAAGCCCGCATAATTGCGGGCTTTTTGACGCTTAACGCTGACGGGCTTTCAGCCGTTTATCGCTCTTGCAGATGACAAACAGCTTGCCGCGACGGCGCACGACCTGACAGTCGCGGCTACGCGTTTTCGCCGTTTTCAGCGAGGACAGTACTTTCATGATTAACTCCTATTTCTTCAATCAGGGCGCGGGATTATAACGCCATTTCGTTATGGAATATCCGAAAAATTTACGCCTAAAAAAACCGCCACGGAGTGGCGGCAACAGGATGAAATGGATTTTGTGTTATCGGGAGGCGGATTACACTCCGGCGACGCGCAGGCGGCCTTGCAGCGGCGTGATGTCTTTCTCGCCCGGCGCGGCGGCGATACCGCCAAAGACGAGCTGCGCGCGCAGGTGCCAGCTCGCCGGGATGTGCCAGCGGGCGGCGACGGCGTCGTCAATCAGCGGGTTGTAATGTTGCAGGTTGGCGCCGATGCCCGCCGCGCTGAACAGCGTCCACAGCGCGTATTGCAGCATCGCGCCGCCCTGGTCGGCTGAGCCGGGGAAGGTGTCGGCATAGATGGGCATCCGTTCCTGCAAGCCCTTGATAACGTCGCGGTCTTCGTAGAAGAGGATGGTACCGGCAGCAGCACGGAAGGCGGCGAGTTTTTCCGCAGTCGCGGCGAACTGTTCCGCCGGGACGACGGCGCGCAGGGCGTCGGCGGCGATGTCCCACAGCGCTTCATGCTCCGCGCCAAACAGCACTTGCAGGCGGGTGGATTGCGAGTTGAAGGCGCTGGGCGCGTGGCGCAGCGCGTCTTCAATCAGGGTGATGATGTCTTGCGGCGGCAGCGACAGTTCGCGGTTGAGCGCATAGACGGAGCGGCGCGCGGCGATGGCCTGGGCAATGGCGGTATGGCTCATGGCAGTCTCCTTAATCGTCATAACGGCTGATGGCGCGGTCGAGCGAGAGGCTGCCACCGCCGGCTGCGGCAAAGTAGAGGAAGATGAGGCTGAACATCGCCGCAGATTCACCGTGGTTCACCAGCGGGAAGAACAGCGCGGATTTGGCGTGCACCATGAAATAGGCGACTGCCATCTGCCCGGAGAGGATGAAAGCGGCCGGGCGGGTAAAGAGGCCGAGAATGAGCAGGCCGCCGCCGACCAGTTCGAGAATGGCGGCCACGCCTGACATTGACGCCCAGTCCAGCGGGCCTTCGCCCATTGCCATCGGGAAGCCGAAGGCCTTGGCGAGGCCGTGCAGCATGAACATATAGGCGACGACGATGCGCACAAAAGAAAGAATGATGCCTTGATAAGGGGCGAGAAAACGCATGGATAACTCCTGGATGGTTGAAAAGAAGCGCGGATTATAGAGAAACGCCCGCCCCTCGCCTATACTCGCCGCATTGACGCAACCTTTCTCATCAGGAAACGATGGATACCCTGTTCAGCCTCAAAGTCTTTCAGCAAATCGTCGAATGCGCGAGCTTCACCCGCGCCGCCGAAAGCCTCGGCATCTCCACCGCGATGGCGAGCAAACACCTGAATCATCTGGAAAAACAGCTCGGCATCCGCCTGATGCAGCGCAACAGCCGCCGCCTCAGCCTCACCGCCGAAGGCGAAGCCTACTACCGCCAGAGCGGCGAAGCGCTGGCGCTGTTGGACGCCGCAGCCGCCGCTGCGGGTGGCGGGCGCGAAACCCCACAAGGGCACCTGCGCCTGACCGCGCCCATCTGGTGCGCCAACCCCACCTTCGCCGGCTGGATGCGCGACTACCGCACGCGCTACCCCGACGTCAGCCTCGACCTCATCCTTGACAACGAAATGCGCGACCTCATCGGCGACGGCATTGACCTCGCGCTGCGCGTCAGCCGCGACCCGACGCCGAGCCTCGTCGTGCGCCCGCTCTTTACCGTGCGCTTCGTCCTCGTCGCCGCCCCCGCCTGGATACGCCGCCACGGCCTGCCGCAGACACCGGAAGACGCGGCCGCGCACGCCGCCGTCCTCCCTTCCTACACCGACGTTGGCCGCCTCACCTGCGCCCGTGGCGGCGAGACCGCGACACTCGCTCTCAACAGCGCCCTGCAAAGCAACAGCACGCTGATGCTGCGCGAACTGCTGCTGGCGGGCAGCGGCATCGGCTACCTGCCGCACTGGCTGGCGCAGGACGACCTCGCCGCCGGGCGGCTGGTACAACTCCTGCCGGAGTGGGAGCTGCACCGCGTCACCCTGCACGCCGCCTACCCCGACCGCCGCCACCTGAGCGCGAAAGTGCGCAGCTTCATTGATTTCCTCGTGGAAAAAGCGGCGGCATTACAGGATGCGTCCTGAAAATCCGCTCAACATCCTGGGCAATCGCAATTTTCCGTATGCTTGTGCAGGGCGCTGAAGGGTACAACCCAAACACCTGTTTACATACACATGGAGCACTCAAGTGTATGTATAGTGGAATAAAGCAGAAATAGCCCAAGAATACCCCCTCCCCTGCAGGACGCGCCAGCGTCCGCAGCGGGGGAGGGACGGGGTGGGGGTGAGCGATATTGTTGGTGAATCAAAAGCCCATTTTTCACGCTTGCTGCCCTCACTCCAGCCCTCTCTCTTGCTTCGCAAGCAATGCTTGTCGCTGCGCGAGCTGTCCCGGTTCCAGAGAGAGACCCAACAAACCGAATGCCGGACCTATCCCGTTGTTGGGTTACGCGCTACGCGCTAACCCAACCTACAAAGATTCACGGCTGAATTGAAAACAGCCCCTAAAACCAGCCAAAGGAACTGCCATGTCACAACATTCATTTCAGCCACGTCCATACGACGAAAACAGCCGCGTCTGGCATAACGATCACAAACCACAATTCAACCTGATGGGCTGCATTTGCTTCATATTGTTTTTGGCAAGTTGCTTTTGGGTCATCCGCGCGATAGATAAATCCCCACGGGCATTCATCTGGTTTCTGCTGTTTATGTATTTCCTGCTATGGCTATGCTCGCGTCCCGTCAAACGTCCCCGTAATATTCTCGCCGTTTGCGATAACGAAGGGCTGACCCTTTACGACCACAACGAAACCATCTTGCACCAATGGCGCTGGCAGGACATTGCCAAAATAAACGTCCTTGCCGCCGCCGGACATTCCCGGCTGGCCGTACAAGACCAGGCGGGGAAAAATACCATCATGGACGAAAGCCAATTACCGCCCGACATCATGCCGGAAATCGCCTTTGACGCCATGATGCGCATCCAGGGCGACAATTATCTGACGCAAATACCGCTTCCCCAAATTATCCCCGAAGCGCAAGAAATGACTGCCCTGATCCAGACTGCCCCGGCAACACTGTCTTTAACCAAAGAAGCAGCACCGAACAACAAAACCATTACCCCGCATACCTGGTATATGAATGCCACCGTCGTGCGCGAGGCGAACCACAATATTAACGAGACCGTGGCCATCTTTATGCTGGCGCCCGTGTTTCTATTATTCTTTCGTGATATGGCGCAAGGCGTGGTAGCCGCTTTTGGCATGGCGGTCTGTCTCATTGGGACGCTGTACACCGCATACCATTGCCTCAACATTTACCGGCATATCTTTGGCCGCAGGCGGATGCGCTATTTTGCGCAGGCGGACGAAGTCGCGCTCACGCTCTATCCATTTGCAGAAGACGAATTTCGCATTACCTGGGCGGCAATGCGCACCTGCGAATACATCAAAATTCCCCCCGAACGGACGCCATCATCCTATCTGCTCATTACCGACAAACAGGGCGAAAAATACCGCTTCATGGAAGACAAGCTGGGCAGCGACGAAGTCCTCAGCGAAATCGCCCTTTACGCACAAGCCGTGCTGCGCGGTGAGCCTGCCGCCCTGGAAGCAGAAGACGCGGACGCCCACCCAAAACGGATGGCCTATATTTCCGTATGGCTTTCCCTTTCCGCCCCCTTTGTCTTTATGCTGGCAGTGCTGCTCGATATGGACGGATTCGGTGTTGCGCTATTTATGATATTGGTTCTTTCAGGTATGTCCTCTGCGGACGTGGATTCCTGAAACTCAAAAACCATAGGGATTGTCTTTTCTCCCCGCCTCGGACCATTGCCGGATAACCGCCTCATCTGCCGGATTCCAAAATTCCCACTGTTCAATTTTGCAGAAACGGCTGCCTTTAAGCACCCTGCGGCGTATCGTCCCGTCGGTAAAGCGAACCGTTACTTTACGGAAGCGGATAACTTTTTGATGCTGGCGGACACTTTCCCTGCACCAAAAAGCATTACAGTCGCACTCAAAAGTTTCCCGGTTCAGACGGAACAAATAAATATCCTCATATCTAACTTTGAATTTTGATTCCATAATTTCCCTTGCGACCAGTTCAACTTCTATCGGCTCGCCATCTTTCAGCGGCAAATGCAATGGTGCGCCATAGTTATAATCGTATTTGACGTCGCCATCGACAAAAAGATAAGCCACTATAAAGATGGAAAAAGCGACCCAAAACCAGATAAAAAATCCGCCCGCAGCGTCATTAAATTTCATGCTATCCCCTGTCGTTTGTTTTCCGGCATTATAGTACGGATGGGCATCCGACAAGCATTATTCGTACAGCAAGAGAGAAGCCGCCCGAGCCATTCATTACCACGGGCGGTTACGACGCAAGCGTCTAACCGCCCCTACGCCTTGTTTTCTGGATTGGCATAAATGGCCGACCTGCGTTTGCTGCTTCGTGAGGATTGCTATATCCTGAGAGCCTGCCTTTTTCTTTGGGAAAGGCCGCGACATTCCAGGATACGCCATAAATCTGTTATAAGGAACCGCCATGCCACAACCTTCCTTTCAGCCCCGGATATATGCTGCCGACAGTCATGTGTGGTATGGCGAACCCCCTTCAGCCGGAAAGCGTGGTTGCGCATTCACCATTTTATTACTTATCGCGATTATCTGGCGGGACAGCATTCACCACGAAATCGCCAAGACAGCGGTCATCTTTTTCCTGTTAGCCTTTTTGGTTTGGGTTTTACTTCCCGGCATCTCGACGGGGCATCCCTTGGCAGTTTGCGACATAGAAGGACTAACCTTTTCCTGCGGCAAAAAAATACGCTATCAATGGCGCTGGCAAGACTTGAAAAAAGTAAGCGTCATTTCTGCGTCAGGCAAACCGTTTATTATCGTCCACGATATTCAGGGGCAAGCGATAACGGTACGCATGGGAAGACTCTCGTTAAACAGCTTGCGGGAAATAGCGGCAGTAGCGGCAAACCGGCTGGCGGCTAACGGTCTGTCGCCTGTAAATACCATTACCGCCGCCCCGCTTTTCCCGGCGGGAAAAACATACACGCCCGCAGCAGAAAATAACGTGCTGCCACCATTCATTCCGGCGGAAACTATTACCTCGCATATTTGGTATATGAATGCCTTACTGGTGCGTACCGCCAATGCGTATCTTGCGATGTCGATGGATATCTTCATAATAGCGCACGTTTTCTTGCTGATCAGCTGGGAATTGTTGCGCGGCTTGGCTTCCATTATCGGCGTATTGATTTGTCTGGTTAGCATGGGGCGGACGGCATGGTATTGCGGCTGGATTTATTATCATTTTTTCGGCCGCAACCGCATCCGTATCTTTGCCGAAGCCGATAATGATGCGCTGTCGCTCTATCCGCTGGGTGAGCCGGTCTTTCGTATGCAGTGGGCAGAAATGGCCGCCTGCGAATATGTCGCCGCCGGGGCGGATGACAAGACTTCATCCGCGCTGCTGATTACCGCCCGGGACGGGGCGCAATATGTCATCAGCAGCGACAATCTGGGCGACGATGAAATGCTGGATGAAATCGCCGCTTACACACAGGCGGTTTTGCGTGGCAAGCCGCTGGTATTACCCAAAGAAGCGGCAGACGCGCATCCGCAGCGCGCATCTTATCTAGCCGCATGGCTCAATATTCTGAAACCGTTTGTCTTTATCGCGCTGGCCGCCCTGAATATGCTCGGAGCCGCTATGCTGCTTTACTTTATTTTATTTTTTGTCGGTATGCTGATGCAGTATGAGGAGCGCTGATGTTTATTACCGTTGCGGCGGACTTTCGTCTGCCCACGCCCTGAATTTGGCTTCATCCGCCGCATCCCAAAATTCCCAGGAGTCTATCTGGCAAAAGCGGGTGCCTTTGGTAATGGTGCGGCGTATGGTGCCTTCGGCGAAACGTATGGCGGCCTTGCGAAAACGGATAATTTTTTGATGCTTGCGCACACCTCCCCTGCACCAATAATGCGCGCAGCGACATTCAAATGATTGCCCTTGCAGGCGGAAAAAGAAAATATCTTCGCTGCGTATGCGATAGCGTGATTCCGGCCAGGATTTTAGGGCGAGCTCTATTTCTATCACTTCACCCGCCTTTTGTGGAAACTGTATCGGGTCGCCATAATTCATATCGATCTTTTCATTGCCATCGTAAGCGGAAATAATGATCAGCAAAAGGATCATCCCTATCAGTATCCAGTTAAGAAAATCTTCAAAAGGATTTTTGAATTTCATGCCAACGCCCTGTCGTTTGTTTTTCGGCATTATAGCCATCCACCGAAAGTTTCAGACAAGGCGCGTCGCCGAAGACAGTACGCTTTTGTACGGCGCGGGTTCCCCTAAAAAATGGCGGAGCCATTTTTTAGAGTGCCCGGTCAGGCGACGCAACACCGTATGAGGCTTTCGGTGGATGGCTATATAGTGCGACGGGCGTCCGGCAAGCATTGGCTTGCGCAGCGAGAAAGAGGCCGCCCGAACTATTGCCACGGGCGGTTACGACGCAAGCGTCTAACCGCCCCTACGCTTTGTTTGATGAATAGGC
Organism: Cardiobacterium sp.; assembly: GCF_057314735.1. NCBI lineage: Bacteria > Pseudomonadati > Pseudomonadota > Gammaproteobacteria > Cardiobacteriales > Cardiobacteriaceae > Cardiobacterium > Cardiobacterium sp. Next base: position 33,290 of record NZ_DBHKZK010000022.1, on the reverse strand, counting down.
ATAAAAATACCCCGCATGGCGGGGCTTTTTCATTCTGCCAGCGGGATGCAGAGCTCCACCCGCTTTTGCTGTTGCGGGATTTCCGGGCGGGTGTCGTAGTATTCGATGATGACCGGGCGGTGTTCGTCCGCGCGCAGTCCGGCAGCGGGCAGCCATTCGCCGGCGAACCAGTCATAAATGCGGTCAAGGTCGGCATAGGAGCCGCAGTGGTGCAGCACCGCGTAGCGTCCTCCGGCGATGGTGCCTGTTTGCAGCGGCGCGGCGGCGTATGCGGCGGCAACGGTAGCCGCGACGTGTTTTTCCGCGTGGTACGGGTCAATCGCCGGATGGATGCTGAAGGAGCGCGCGCGGGTGGTATCCGCGCCGCGCAGGCGCAGCAGGCTTTCCAACTGGTAGAAGGTGTCGCCCAAACGCTGGCATTCGCCGGGGTGGGCGAGCATGACCACGGCAACCGGCGCGCGGGTTTCAAGCCGTACCGGATGGCGGGACAGCGGGCGGGCGCGGTATTGCTGCGGCGAGAAGCCGTATTCGTCGCGAAAGCTGCGCGCAAAGGACTGGGCGTTGCTGTAACCGCATTCGCGCGCGATGTCGGCGAAGGGTTTGTCGGTGTAGGCGATGAGCCAGGCGGCGCGGTGCAGCCGCATCCATTTGACGGTGGTATGCAGGGTTTCGCCCATGAGGTCGCGATAGACGCGGTGCCAGTGCCAGGGCGAGTAGTTGGCGGCGTCGGCGATGTGGCGCAGGTCGATGGCGTCGGTGTAGTGGCTTTGCAGGTAGCGCAGTGCGCGGATGAAGCGCTGTTCGTGCGGGTGATGGTTTTTCATGGTTTTCATGATACGGCGGCACGATGGACTTTTTTTGCGATTTTAGTAGCGCCGCGTCTGCGCTTCGCGGTAGGCGTCCGCCCAATGTTGCAGCTTCGCCTGTGCGCCCGCGTCGGCGTATTCGCCTTTTTCAATCAGTAAATCCACGCACCACAGCCGCGGCAGGAAGACGGGGCTGTCCGGCGCCACGCCTTGCAGTGCGCAGGCATACGCCCAGGTGAGCATCCCGTTGCGGCTGGTGCAAAGGCTGGTGGACGGCGACGGATGTTCGCCGACGGCTTGCAGCCAGCCGGGCTGGTTGTGCAGCGCCAGCCAGAGTTGTTGGACGTATTGCGAGGGTTGGGCGACCGGGGCATCGCACTGGCGGCGGATGATGAGCCAGTCGCGCAGTGCTTCGCCCAGCGCGGTTTTTTGCGCGTCGGTCAGGGTGTCGTCGCGCAGCAGCGGGTCTTGCCAGACGCTGTCGGGGATGCGCGCACGCAGGATTTTGGCGTAAACGGGGTCGGTTTTGCCACGGGCAAAGAGGCGGTAGAGGTATGCCGCCGCGGCGATGATGGCGAGGCTGAAGAGTATCTTGCCGCCCGCGCCGCCTTTACCGAGCCAAACGGTCAGCAGTAGCAGCAGGGTGATGAAGCAGGCGGCGGCCAGTTTGAGTTCGGGCGCGGTGCCTTGCGGGTGGCGGGTAGTGAGGCGGCGCGGGGCGGTGAGGCCAAGCAGGGCGTGATTCATGGGGATTCCTTCGGGTGAATGCTGGAAGGCGACCGCCCCGGATAAGCGATTGCGGCGCTATCACCGCCGGGGCAGCCGGGGCGATAACGCCGATGATAGGGGAATGGCGACGGCTTTGCGAGCGTCAGGCTTCAGCCGAGCAGGCTGGCATCGACTGCTTTGCCACCGGTGATTTTCGGGTTGAAGCGGTGCAGCTCATTGAGGAATTGCAGGATTTCGTCGCCGATGTCTTTCGCCGGGATGGCACAGAGGGCGGAGTGCGGGAAGGCGCGCTCCAGCGCGGGTACGGGCGCGGGCATGTAGTTGGCGGCGATTTCTGCGGCGCTTTTGCCGTTGTTCGCCACCCAGTCCACCGCCGCGAGCAGGTCTTTGTCGAGTGCGGCGAGGAAGTCGGCGTGTTCTTTGGCGGCCGTCTCGGACACCATCAGCCCCGCCTGGGCGATGCCGCCTTTGGCGGTGTTAAAGGTTTCGCTCCAGATTTTGTCGAGGGCAAAGCTGCGCTCCACGTTCACGCCTTCTTGTTTGCCTTTGAGGATGGAGGCGCTCGCCAGCGGTTCGGGCAGGAGCGCGTGCGGGTAGTCTTTTTGCAGGAAGAGGGTGACGGCCTCGGGCGGGGTGGCGGTGTAGGTGATGCGGTTTTCGAGGTTGAGGCCGTATTTTTTCGCGAGGATTTGCAGGACGATGTCCGGCATGTCGTTTTTAAACGGCATGACGAGTTTCTGCCCGGCAAGACCGGTGAGGTCGCTGATGGTGCCGCTTTTGCTCATCACCGCGAGCAGGCCGCGCGTCATGATGTTGTGCAACAGCACTGGCTGCCCTTGCGCGCGCAGGTTGGCGGCGACGTAGCTCGGCACAATGCTGATTTCGATGCTTTTGTTCAAGAGGCCGGCGCGCAGTTGATCGGGGCTTTGCCAGCTTTTCACGGCAAACGGGCGGATTTTGCGCGCTTCGCCCATCTCGGCAGCGACCGCCAGCAATACGGTCGGGGTGACGGGCGGCCCCCACAGGGTGAAGGGTTCGGCGGCGTGCAGCGGCAGGGCACTGGCAGCGGCTGCGGCGGCGCTGATTTGCAGGAAGCGGCGGCGGGTGAGGTTACGGGTCATGGTGTTCTCCGGTTGTAAGTGAGGGGTAGATTTACATACAGGGTAGCGGGGTTGGTGTATGTAAATGGGTGGGCGTGGTTGTTCGGATTTTGTCGCGCTGCGGGTGGTTTGCTGCCCCCACCCCAGCCCTCCCCCACGGGGGAGGGGGCAGAGCGGCGGTTGTTTGGGCTTTTGTTCATGTTTTCGTATTTGTGTGCTGTTTCTTCGCTACCTGTTTTACATACACGTTGAGCGCTCAGGTGTATGTAAATGGATGGGGTTGGGTGGGGCTGTTCGCTTGTCGTTTTGTACTTCAGCGGTGTGTTCGCGGGCGCTCCCCCCACCCCAGCCCTCCCCCGCTGCGGACGCTGCGCGTCCTGCGAGGGAGGGGGCTGTTCGGCGGCAGTTCGGCTTTTGTTCACGTTTTCGCATTTGTGTGCTGTTTCTTCGCTACCTGATTTACATACACCTTGAGTGCTCAGTTCGTAGGTTGGGTTAGCGAGGAACGAGCGACTGGAACAGCTCGCGCAGCGACAAGTATTGCTCGCGCAGCGAGAGAGACCCAAAAAACCGAATGCCGAACATATCCCGTTGTTGGGTTACGGCTACGCCTAACCCAACCTGCAAGGCTGTAGAGGCGGTTAGACGCTTGTGTCGTAACCGCCCGCAAGGTTTTTTACGGGCGGTTACGCTCGTTCCTCACTAACCGCCCCTACTTTTTGTGGTCAGAAATTGAAGCTGAAGCCGAGCCAGTAGGTGCGTTCCGGGGCGGCGACGGCGGCAGGGCTGAGCGAGGCGACGTGCGGCTGTTCGTTATGGGCGTGGTATTTGCGGTCAAGGAGGTTGTCGATGCCGACGCTGACGGCGAAGCGGTCGCGGGTTTGCAGGCTGGCGTAGAGGTTCACCGTGGCGTAGCTCTGGTAGTGCAGCGGGTTGTCGATGCCAAGGCCTTTGGTTTTGTCGCTGTCCAGCCGCGTGTTTTTGTGGGCGTAGTGCAGGTTGGCGCCGATGTTGTAGCTGCCGAAGGGGGCGTAGTCCTGCCAGTCCAGCGCACAATCGGCGGTGAGCGGGCGGATGTTGTACAGCGGGCGGTCGTCGCCGTTGTTTTCGCCGTATTGGTAGCGCACTTTGCCGCGCGTGGCGAGTTTTTGCGTCAGGCTTTTTGCCGCGCTGATTTCGGCGCCGATGAGGGTGGCGCGGGTGTTGCGGCTGATAACGTTGCCGTCGTCGCGGCGGATGCCGTTTTGGCCGCGTGCGCGGTCGTAGGTGATGAAGTTGCGCACTTTGTCGTAGTCGGCGGCGGCTTCGATTTGCCAGGCGCCGGCGACGTCGCCGTTGCGCACTTTGCCGTATTCGCGCCAGCCGTCGCCCTGCCAGCTGCCGCTGACGGCGATGCGGTTGTGCCGTTCGGGTTTGAGGTAGGGGTTGCCGATCCAGCCCATGCCGTTTTGGCCGGGGAGCGAGGTGAAGCGTTCGGGGTTGTCCGGCTGGCGGATGAGGCTGTCCACGCCAAGGCGGTATTTTTGTCGCTCGTCGGGCTGGTACTGGTAGGCGAGTGCCGCGCCAACGCCGCCGGTGGTGCGTTTGCCATTCAGCGCTTTGCCGTAATACTGCTGCCAGAGCTGGTTCGGCGCGGGGAAGTTTTGGTTGCCGATTTGTGAGGCGCTGTTTTTCTTTTTCGGGTCGGCGGTGAGGCGGTCGTAGCTGATGCCGCCGCTCAGTTGGTGCTGCGGGGTGATGTTCCAGTAGTGGTCGTAGTAGAGGTGGTAGTGGTCGCTGTGGATGTCGGCGAAGCGGTAGGCGTTGCGCCGCGCGCCCTGCGGGGTGATGGCGTAGCGTTCGGCGTTGTGGCTGTCGCGGCCATAGTGCAGGCCGATGTGCGAGCGCTGTTCGCCGTACTGGATGCGGTAGTCGGCGTCAAGGTCGGTTTTGCTGCGCTCTACTTCCATTTTGACGCGCGGCTGGCCTTGCGCGGGGGTGCGCAGTTTGTAGTTGTTGGCGGTGCGGTCGAGTTCGATGTGGCGCGCGTTGAGGTTGAAGGTGTTGCTTTGGTCCTGTGCGCCGAGGCGGGCGCTGGCGTTGACCACGATGCGTTGGGTTTTGACCGCGTCCATTTGGTGCTGCGGCTGTTTGTCGTCGCGGATGTTGTCGCGCACGACGCCAAGGCGGTATTCCTGCTGCGCGTTGGGGACGACGCCAAGCATCGCCATTTCACCGTCGCGCGTGTAGCCGGCATGGACGCGCTTGCCGCTGCCATCTTTGTAATCGCCCATGTGCAGGCGGTAGGCCTGCACCGCGCCGTAGAGATTGCTGCCGCGCTGGCGGTAGAGGATTCGCTCCTGATCGCCGATGCCGCCAACGCGGGCTTCGGCTTGCAGCGGGCGGGTGGTGTTGGTACTGACGTTTTGTGCGGCGGACGGGTTCGTCCACGGACGGCGGTAGTCGTACTGGTTTTCCAGCGGCTGGCCAAATTCGGTCTGCGGGGTGATGACCGGCGGCGGCGCGAAGTCGTATTGCGGGCGGTAAGCGTTGGCGGTGGCGAGGTCGGTTTTTTCTTCGGCGTGGGCGACGGCTACGGCGAGCAGTGGCAGGAGGCAGGGCAGTGTTGGCTTCATTACGGGTTCCTTGTCGGCTGGTAAGGTTGCGTAGATGATAAGCCTTCTTCTTTGGCTTTACATTGACGTGTGTCTAGCCTGACGATGCGGTGCACACTCGCCCCTGCTGTTGCGTTTGGCACCCCACCCAAATAACGAAAAACCCCGCTACTGCGGGGTTTGGGGGTCAGAACGGGATGTCATCGTCGAAGTTGTCCTGGTCAATGGTGGGGCCGCCAAAGCCGCCGTTGTTGTTCTGCGGCGGCACGGGCTTGTTCGGCGTCGCAGGTTGTTGCGGACGGTTGCCGCCGGGCGCGCCGTAGTCCTGGTTGTAGTCGTCATAGCCGCCACCCTGGTCGTAGCCGCCTTGCTGGCCGCCGTAGTTGTTGCGATTGTTGTTGTAGCCACCGCCGCCGAAGCTGCCTTCACCGCCGCTGCGGCTGTCCAAGAACTGGATGCTGTCGGCGATGATTTCGGTGGTGTAGCGCTGCTGGCCGCTTTGGTCGGTCCATTTGCGGGTTTGCAGTTTGCCTTCAACGTAGAGTTTGCTGCCTTTGCGCGTGTACTGGCCGATGATTTCGGCGGTTTTGCGGTAGGCGACAACGCGGTGCCATTCGGTGCGTTCGCGTTTTTCGCCGGTGTTTTTGTCGTTCCAGGTTTCCGAGGTCGCGATGGAGATGTTCGCGACCGGCTCGCCGTTGGGCATATAGCGCATATCCGGGTCGTTGCCCAGGTTGCCGATGAGTATGACTTTATTGACGCCTGCCATGTGTTTCCTCGTGTGTAATGTGTGATTAAGGCTCGTTTGCGCCGCGTAGTGTAGCGGTTTTGCCCATCTTCAGCAAAATGAGCGCGGCGGCGGCGCTGGCGATGGCGAGCGCGGTGAGTACCACGCCGGGGCTTTGGTTTTGCCAGAGGCGGCCACCGATGGCACCACCACTGAAGCTGCCGATGAACTGTGCGCTGCTGTAGATGCCCATCGCCTTGCCCCGGCTGTCCGGCGCGGCATTTTGCGCGACCCAGTGCGGCAGGCCGGTTTCCAAGCGGTAGAAGGCGATGAAATAGACGGTGAGCGCGGCGAGCAGCCAGGCGGTGTGGGCGATAGGGACGGCGAGCAGCGCGGCACCGGCGGCGAGGATAAGGAAATTGATGCCGAAGGTGAGCGGATGCGGCTGGTTTTTCGGGCGCATGAAGGCGAGCGCGATGAGGTTGGCGGGCAGGTAGAGCCACCAGTGGTACACTTTTTCGATGCCGCCTGCAACCAGTAGCGGCGGCAGCACGAGGAAGGTGGCGGTAAAGATGGCGTGCAGGGTGAAGATGGTGGCGGCGGCCTGGTAAACGGGTTTGGCGTTGTACTGCGCGCCGCTGGTGGTCGGGCGGGCGACGGCGGGCAGGCGCAGGCTGGCGGCAAGCGCGGCGGCGGCCAAGAGGGCAATCAGGGCAAAGAGTCCGGCAACGCCGACCCAGTTCGCCAGCAGCGGGCCGAGGATGAGCGAGAGGACGAAGGCGATGCCGATGCTCGCGCCGAGTATTGCCATCGTCTTGCCGAGTTTTTCCGGCGGGGTGATGTCGGTGGCATACGCCAACGCGACGGCGGCAATCGCCCCCATGCCCTGCACCGCACGCGCGGCAATCATCATATATATGTCGCTGGCACACGCCGCCAGCAGGCTGCCCGCGACAAAGAGGGCGAGACCGCCCGCGATGACCGGTTTGCGCCCGTAGCGGTCGGAGAGCCAGCCGCAGGGGATTTGCAACAGCCCCTGACTGAGCCCATAGATGCCAAGCGCGATACCGACCAGGGTTTTGTTCGCCCCCGCCAGCTCGTTCGCATACAGGCTGAACACGGGAAAAATCATGAACAGGCCGAGCATCCGCGTGATGTAAATGGCGGTGAGGGCGGCAACGCCGCGTTGCCAGCGCGACTGGCTCATGCGGCGTCCTGACTGGCGAGGAGTTCGCGAATCATGCGCGCGGTGGCGTAGCGCCCGGCATCGCCCTGCAACCACGGCAGCACGCTGCCCGCGCCGTCGTAACAGGCGAATTGCAGCACATCATCATCGCCCTGCAACAGCAGGCGGATTTCGCCGTCGGCATCGCGGAATAGCGCCTCAACGTGGTCATGCCCCGCTTCGAGCGCGTCCGCCATTTGCGCCAAATCGGCGAGACTGTCATGGCGGGCGGGGTCGGCGGCGAAGCGGTACTGGCCGAAGCCGTAAATCAGCTCAAAAGTGAGTGCGTCCGCCGCGCGTGCGACCACGGCGAGCGCAAGCGGGCGGGAAAAATTCATGAAATGTTGCCCGGCGGGGCTGGCGTCTTGATAGGGCATGGGGAAATCCTTACGGTACAATGCGCGCTCATTTTACCCCGGAGAAACCCGTATGGACTGGAATAAATTGGGCGCGGTCGCCATTGGCGCCTACTTCATCTATATGTTTTACCGCATGGTCAAAACCGGCGGCTACAAGGCGTTGATGGAGCGCTCCCGCAACGCGCCGCAGCACTGGGGCACCTTTGCCTTCCTCATGGCGATGGTGGTGCTGTTCGTCATCTTCCTCATCAAAATGTGATGCTGATTGACATCGGCTGCAACCTCGCAAGCCCCCGCCTGTTGCCGCACGTCGGGCGCATCCTCGCGGACGCGCGGCGCGCGGGCGTCACCCGGCAAATCATCACCGGCAGCGACGCCGCCAGCAACGAAACCGCGCTGGCGCTCGCCAACCACTACAGCGAACTCTACGCCACCGCCGGTTTCCACCCGCACCACGCCAACGAATGGCAGGCACCGTCGCACCGCCTGCTGCTGCAAACCCTCGCCCGTGAGCCGCGCTGCGTCGCCGTCGGCGAAATGGGGCTGGACTACTTCCGCAACCTCGCCCTGCCCGCGAACCAGCGCCGCTGCTTCGCCGACCAGCTGGCGATTGCCAAAACCGTCCAAAAACCCGTCTTCCTGCACGAACGCGACGCCTTCGCCGACTTCAGCGCCATCCTGGGCGAAGCGCTGCCGGAACTCGCGGGTGCGGTCTGGCACTGCTTCACCGGCACCCGCGAGCAAATGGAGGCGATGGCAGCGCGCGGCGTGTACTTCGGCATCACCGGCTGGATATGCGACCCCGCGCGCGGCGCGGCATTGCGCGACACCGTGCGCCACATTCCGGACGACCGCCTGATGCTGGAAAGCGACGCGCCGTACCTCACCCCGAAAACGCTGAACCCGCTGCCGCGCGTAAACGAACCGCAGTACCTGCCGGAAGTGCTGCGCGTTGTCGCCGAATGTCGCGGACAAAATGAGGCAGACGTCGCCCGCCTGACGACGGAAAACGCGCGACGGTTTTTCGGGATTGACTGAATACCGGCCTGCACCCATTCACTCCCGCCCCCTGTGGGGGAGGGTCGGGGTGGGGTTTATCGCGACACGCACGGTATTCTTGCAGCAGGCAGTAGCGGCTTCAAAAAACCCCTCACCAAATAAATTCTTGGAATCACCCCATGCCCTTCACCCCGGAACAACAAACCGCGCTGCTTGCCGAAAAAGGCATCGGCAAAACCGTGCTGCAACGCCTCGCACAAATGGGACTGGACGACGTGGCAGCGCTCGCCAACGCCGACCTCGAAGAAGTGCTGTCGCTTGGCGCGCTGCTCACCGGCAGCAGTTGCTGGAAAAACAGCCCGCAATCCCGCGCGGCGATTGCCACCGCCATTGCCTGGGCGCAGCGGCAATGATGCAAGTTGCGGCGCTCACTTGCCGCACAATCATAAAAAACCGCCGCATCTCGCGGCGGTTCTATCGTTTGTCATACAGGCGCGACGGCTTCCGCCTCCGCCGGTTTTGGCGGCATTTTCAGCGCCAGCCATTTCATATAGCCGCGTTCGTCCAGCTCCTTGATGGTGATTTCGTAGCCGTCCAGGTCGAGGCGGTCGCCTGCAACCGGCACATCGCCGAACCGTTCGCGGAAGAGTTCCCCCAACGTGCGGTCGGCGTCTTCTTCGCGCAGGTTTAATTGATGCGCCTTGGCCAGTTCGCCAATGCGCACATACGGCTTGACTTCAATTTCGCCATAAAATTCCTGCTCGCTTTCGCTTTGCTTGCTGCTGGCGAATTGCTCGGCAAATTCATTGCCCCGGTCTTCCGGGAAAACATACCAGGCGACATCGCCTTTTTTCATTTGGGAATTCATGCCGACTTTCATGATGGCGCCGTCGCGGATAAGGGCAAAGAGACGGGCATTGGCAAATTGTTTCAGGCGGGTCAGGGCATAGGGGTGGCTGCGCTCTGCCTTGGAATTTTCGGCAACGCGGAAGGATTGCAGTTGCAGCGTCAGTTTGTCGGTCAGCCAGATTTCATCGCTCGATAGCGGTTCCGGGCGCGGCGGTAAATCGACTTTCAGTTTGCGCGCCATAAAGCCGAGAGTCGTTCCCTGAATCAGCAGCGAGAAAATGACGACGGAAAAGATGACGTCAAAAATGAGTTGGGAATTGGGAATACCCTCCATCAGCGGCATCATCGCCAGGGTAATGGGTACCGCACCGCGCAGGCCAACCCAACTGATATACGCCATTTCCCGTTTGCCATAGGGAAAGAATACCAGCGAAGTGAATACGGCAATGGGGCGCGCGACCAAAATGAGGCAGGCGGCAATAATCAGCGCATAGAATCCTTTTTCAAAGAGACGGCTCGGCGTCACCAACAAACCGAGAACGAGGAACATGGATGCCTGCGCCAACCAGGCGAGGCCGTCCATGACATTGAGCATAGGCTCATTGGCGCGCCCGCGCGAATTGCCGACGAGAATACCGGCGAGATAGACGGCGAGGAATCCGCTACCGCCAAAAAGATTGGTAAAGGCGAAAAGCATCAGCCCGCCGGATGCAATTAAAAGCGCATATAATCCTTCCGCAAGTTCAATACGGCGCAAGAGCCAGGCGAGCCCTTTTCCCGCCAACCAGCCGAATAACAATCCGAGGCAGAGTTGCTGCAGCAACATCACAATAAAGGAAAGGACACTGGCATTCTCCGGCTGGTTCAGCATGGTAATCATCGCCGTCACCAAAAAAATGGCAGTCGGGTCGTTCGCGCCGCTTTCCAGTTCCAAAGTCGAGAGAATGCGCGAATTTAAGCGGACGCCGCTACTGCGCAATAATGAAAATACCGCGGCGGCATCAGTCGAGCCGACAATGGCCGCCATCAAAAAGCCCAATTGCCAACTGACGTTTAGGAAATAAGTGGTAAAGAGACCAAGCACCAATACCGTCGCCAAAACGCCCCAACTGGCGAGTACCGCCGCCGGTTTGAGCGAGATGCGCAGGCTGGCGGTGCTGGTGCGCAGGCCGCCGTCGAGCAGGATGATGGCTAGAGCCAACTGCCCGACGAGGTTCGCCGCAAGGAAATTACTGAACTGGATGCCGCCGATGCCTTCCTCGCCGGCGAGCATCCCCACGCCGAGGAATACCAGCAACAGCGGCATCCCGATGTAAGCCGAGAGACGGGTGGCTACTATGCTGATAAAAAAGAGAAAGGCGAAAATCAGGAACATCAGGTTCATACTTTCCATAAGCGGTTTTCCTCAAGCTGGCAGGGCGGGTGATTGATTAAATGCCATTATTGTAAGCGAAAAGCCCATGTCCGCCGGGGGAAATTCCGCCGCTTTGCGGGATGTTCATTCGTCTCGCACCGCGCGCCACCAGTCGCGTTGCGGCGGTGCGCGGTAATCAAATACCTCGCCAGGCAGCGGCTGGTCTTTGGCGGCGGCAGTAAAGCGCTCAATCGGCTCGCGCCATTCATAACGGTGCAGCGGGAACTTTGCCTGCGGGCGGGGAAAAATAGCCCGCAAGAAAATCGCCCATGCCGGTACGCCGTTCGCTTGCAGTGACGAGCTCAGTCGGCTCCAGATTGACAAAAATTTTGCCATTAAAATGCGGCGATGCCTGAATGCGTTTCAGGCTCACCGCATCGGGTTTGCCGCCGAAAGTTGGATTGAGCCAGACATAAGCGATGCCGACGACAATCAATAAAAGAACAAGAATGAACAGCCATTTAAGCGTGGAAAAAAATACTTCACACCATCTCAAAAAAACAAAAAGGAAAGCCGCCCGTTGCGGGCGGCAAATCATAAAATGCAATCAATGCAGCGCGTCATATGCGCGCGCATCAACCGGCTCAAAAAATTCTGTCTGCCCGGCAGTAATGGCGACATGGCTGAACCAACTGTCTTTTTGCGCGCCGTGCCAATGCCGGATGCCTTTGTGGGTGACAACGACATCGCCCGGATGCAACGCACGCGCCGCCTCTCCCGCCTCCTGATACCAGCCCGCGCCAGCAGTGACAAGCAGAATTTGATAGCCATCGGTATGAATATGCCAGTGATTGCGACAGCCAGGCTCAAAGGTGACGTTGGCGACCGACAGTGGAATATCGGCATCCGCAACCAGCTTGTGCAGATAACTCTGGCCGGTAAAAAATGGCGCATAGGCGTCGTTTTTGTCGCCCCGCGGGAAAATGCCTTGTTGCACGGATTTATTTTGGCTCATGTTTGACTCCTCGTTTTCATCGAATGGCGCCCAATGCCATTCCTGCTTCGGCTTGTCAGCATAACACGCCAGACCAGGATATGACCGGCAAAGGCGAGCCAAATAACCCATAATCGTGCCCTGCGGTGAGGGCATATCTGCTTCCGCGCATCGACTTTGAACCCAAAGCGGGAAATTGCATAAACTGTATGGCGATACTCGCAAAGTTCTGTACAAAACGCGCCGCTAAAGTCAGTACGGCAAAGTGGCGCAATACTGCACAGGGCTTTGTGAGAATTACCCTGCAAATTGACCCGCAACAAGGAATAAACCCATGCCCCTCGATTACGCCGCCCGCAACCCGTTGCCGCTTGACGTCCTCTCCATCCAGTCGCAAGTCGTCTATGGCACCGTCGGCAACAACGCCGCGCTGCCAACGCTTGCCCGGCACGGCATCCGCGCCGCCGCCGTGCCAACCGTGCTCTACTCCAACACCCCGCACTACGACACCATCCACGGCGGCGCCATTCCCGCCGACTGGTTTCGCGGCTACCTTGCCGACCTCGACCGCCGCCGCGCGCTGGATGCTACCCGCGCCATCATCCTCGGCTACCTCGGTAGCGCCGAACAGGCGGACATCCTCGCCGACTGGCTCGACGCCGAAAAAGCACGCCGCCCGCAACTGCACATCAGCATCGACCCGGTACTGGGCGACCACGACAGCGGCCTCTATGTGCGCCCCGAACTCGCCGCCAGCTACCGCGACCGCCTCGCCGCCTGCGCCGACCTCATCACCCCGAACCATTACGAACTCGGCTATTTGAGCGAGCGCCCGACCGACAGCCTCGACGCCACCATCGCCGCCGCACGCAGCCTGCTCGGCACGCGCCTCAATACCGTCATCGTCACCAGCAGCCCCGGCGCTAAAGACGGCGAAATCGCCAACCTCATCATTACCCGCGACGGCGTCGCGCAAAGCCATCACCCGCGCATCGCGAGCGACGTCAAAGGCACTGGCGACGCCTTCCACGCCGCGCTCACCGCCGCCCTGCTGAATGGCGCGCCGCTCAACGATGCGGTGCAGGCGGCGGGCGACTGGGTTGTCGCCGCGCTGCGTTATACCGCTGCCGAAAACAGCGGCGAGCTGCGTTTTCCGCCGCAATGAACAGCGCCATACATGGTGGGGCAAGCCCCACCCTACGCGCGATTGCCTCTTTGCGGCGACAAAAAAACGGGCATCGACGATGCCCGTTGTCCTGTTCAATAGCGCGATGGCATTTGCTCAAACACCATGCTGTGCCGGGTGCTGCGCTGTGGCGCGCGGGTGAAAAAGTCCGTTTTGGCGGGATGCGGATGCGCCTTGTCCGGGACGATGGCGAGGATTTTGCCGCTCAAATGACTGTCGCGGGTTTTCCACGCATCGAGGAACTGCGTGCGGCTCAGGGATACATGACCCAGCGACGGGTCGGCTAGCAGCACGGTCTCGCCGTCAATGCCGTAGAGCACGGAGAAATGGTCGTTGTTGCGGTAGCGCAGATAGACAATCACCGGCGCGCGCAGTTGTTGCAACTGCTCAAAGGAAACAGCATAGCCTTCGGCGCGAAATCCCAGCGACGGCATGATTTTCTGCATATCGGCAAAGGAGGCTTTCCAGGTTTCCTGCGCTTCCTTGCTCAACAGTTCCAGGATTTCTTTTTCACTATAAGTTAGACCGTATTGGCGGTTAAGCAGGGTGGCAATGGATGCCGCGCCGCAGGAGAAATCGTAATCCTGTTTGACGATGCCCGCATCGCGCATCGCCTTCCAGCTTTTAACCGCCGGTTGTTCGGTCAAAATCGCACGGTGTTCCGGGAAAGGCGCTGCGGCGAATGCAAGACTGCTGATTAATATCAAAAATATCCCGTATCGCATGAAATGCTCCAATTATGACCGGTCACTATTTTTTGGAGGAGTAATCAGCAAGAAAAAGGCTGCAAACCATAAAAATGTTCGCAAACTTGGCTGTATGGTCTCATGCCATTCATTCAGTATAAATGAGGCGACAACATAATATATGAATGAAACAACAGTAATAACCAAAAGATAGTATCTTTTCTTGACAGGTTTGGATTTTTCCATGATGTGCATGAGTGTTAGCGGTATCATAAGAAAAATAACATGAATTCCCTCAAATAAAAAAGAGTTCATATAAGCATCACGTTTTCGTAGGTTTGTGGAATTTTATTATCTTGATCTTGATGGGATGTGGTTATCTATGTGAAATTATACAATATTTTGCATATAATTGTATAAAAACGTACTAGTATTAGTAGTGTCATAGGATGTCTAACCAATATAAATGACCGTCTTAAATGATATAAAACGGTCATAGATTAATAGAGGAAATTGATTTTCCTGTAACCTATAATTCTTTCATTACATCAGGATGTAACGATTGTCTTGTATTGGGAGAATTGTAATCCCATATTTGATCGTTGGCTTTTGCCAGCCACCATCCTGCAAGTGTGCCTTCCATTAGACTAGTTATTCTAGCGTATGCACCACCAAATGCTCCAGCAGCACCTGCGCCTATCAAGCCATAAGGGTTAACTTCCTTTCCGGCTGCCATATTATTGTATCCATAATCCAACATTCCTATACCTGCGCCCACCACAATTGCATTGTCTGCAAGTGAAAACGCTCCTTCTGTCTCCTGCATCTCCTGCGGTGAGAGTACGGCGACATCAAAGGATTTGTCGAAGACCTGTTGCTCAATGCTGTCCGCGGCGGCGGTTTGGGCATAGAGCGGGGCGGTGGCGGAAATCCCTGCGATGAGGGCGCTGATTACCAGTTTTTTCATGATTGACTCCATTTCATGTTTACAGATTACATCAGAATCGGTGCTGAAAGCCAAGGGTGGCATTGGCGCCGGTATCTCCGGAGAGATTCCATTGCACATCGGCACTGAGTGATGTTCGGTCTGAAAAGGCATAACCGACGCCGAGGGTGGTGTGGGTGCTGCTTTCAAATGCGTTGGTTTTTTTGCCACGGATGCGGTCGCCCTGTCGTCCTGTCCATTGCAGGCGGGCGTTGAACGAGGTGCGGTCATTGGCGGCAAAAGAGACACCGGGGCGGATGAGCCAGTAGTTGCCGGGGCGGCGTTCGGTGCTGTTGTTGAAGTTGAAGCGGTAGCCGGTGGTGAGGGAGAAAACAACGGGGTCTATTGCCTTGTAGGCCGAGATTCCGGCGAACCATGAGCGGGCGTGGACGTTTTTGCCCCGGATTTTTTCGAGGGCGGAGGTTTCGAGGGTGGCGGTCAGCATGGGGTTTGCGCCATCGCGCAATACGACCTGATTGACGCCGAGGACTATGTCCGACAGTTCGTTATGGTTGCGGGTAAAGCGTGCGTTGTCGTCGCTGTAGCGGTTTTGCCGCCACAGTGCGCCGACGCCGGTGTAGATTTCGGTATTGGCGCTCAGGCCGTACTGGAGGTTGAGGTGGGTATAGAGGACGTCGCTGTTTGAGCGCCCGTTGCGCAGGCGTCCGGGGATTTCGATGGTGGTGTTTTGCGGGGTGAGAAGGTAAGTGGATGCGCCCTGGCTGTGAATGTCCGAGCTGCTGTTGTAGTAAGTCAGGGATGCGCCGATTTTGAGGCGGTTTTGGGTGGGGGCGATGCCTTCCAGGCTGAGCGGCAGGTCGGCGTGAGCGTTTGCGGCGAGAAGAAGGAAGGGGAGGACAAATCCGTTTTTGCGTTTCATGCGATGCTCCAAATGAGATTGACCGCATCTTAACGTTGATTTTTTTTTTTTGTCAATGGGTTATTATTTTATTATTTGCAATCAGCGGGTTGCGCTGTCTTTTGCGTGGTGTTTTGCAGGCGCGCATTAAAAAACGGGCATCTTGCGATGCCCGTTTTTGTTGCCGTGGCGGTTTCAGAGGCAAACCAGTTTGCCGTCTTTCAGCACGCCTTCCTGCGCGTCATAAAGCACTTGCGCGCTGTGCGAGAGGGCAACGCTTTCGTCTTTGTTCAGCGGCGGCATCAGGGTTTCCAAGATGCCTTTGCGACCCACGAGGCGCGGCAGCGACAGGCAGACTTCGTCAAACGGGCTGTCGCCAGAGACGGTGAAGACGGCGTGGCGGTCGTTGATGATGGCATCGGCGAGGCTGTTCACCGCGATGCCGATGCCGTAATAGGTAGCGTGTTTGCCGGCGATGATGGCGAGCGCGGCGTTGCGCACGTCGTAGGCGATGGCTTCCTTGATTTTGTCGTCCCACGGGATTTGCCGCTCGCTCATGAAGGTGGCGACCGGCATCCCGGCGATGAGCGCGCCGCTCCAGCACATCACGGAGGAGTCGCCGTGTTCGCCCATGACGTAGGAGTGGACGTAGCGCGCATTGACCCCGGCACGTTCGCCGATGAGCTGGCGGAAGCGGGCGCTGTCAAGGATGGTGCCGGAGCCCATCACCAGCGACGGGTTCGGGTGCAGCGCGCGGGCGATGCTGGTCATGATGTCCACCGGGTTGGAGACAAGCAGCACGACCGCATCGGGTGCGGCCTGGACGACTTGCGGCACGATGCTGGCGAGGATGGCGGCGTTGCGCGCCAGCAGGTTCAGCCGCGATTCGCCCGGTTTTTGGTTGGAGCCGGCGGCGATGACGACCAGCACGGCACCGGTGAGGTCTTTGTAGTCGCCCGCGTAGGCACGCACGCCTTTGGCGAGCGGCGCGCCGTGGGCGATGTCGGCGGCTTCGGCCTTGGCGCGCGGTTCGTCGCGGTCAATCAGCACGATTTCGCTACAGGTGCCGTTGAGCATCATTGCGTATGCGGCGGTGGCGCCGACGAATCCGGCGCCGATGATTCCTACTTTTGCCATGGGTTTCTCCTGTTTGTGGGTTGGAAGGATTTGTTTTGCTGGATGGGTTTAAGGGTTGCGGCAGTGGGCTCAGACGAGGTTCTGCACCTGTTCCCGCATTTGTTCGATAAGGACTTTGAGCTCGACCGATGCCTGGCTCTGCGCGTTGTCGCCCGCCTTGGAGCCGAGCGTGTTCGCTTCGCGGTTAAATTCCTGCATGAGGAAATCGAGACGGCGACCAATCGCGCCCTGCTGTTGCAGGGTTTTGCGCGCCTCCTCGATGTGGAAGCGCAGCCGGTCCAGCTCTTCCTGCACGTCCATTTTGGACAGGATTTGCGACAGCGCCTGCCCGGCAATAGCGGGATCGGCCTCAAATTGCAGCGCACGCAGGCGCTCCTGCATGATGGCGGCGGTTTTTTCCTGCAACTGCGGCAGTCCGGCGACCACACCGTCCAGCACCGCGCTCATGCTGTCCAGCCGCGCACCCAGCACGGCGGCAATCGCTTCGCCTTCACGCGCACGCATGGCGATGAAATCGGTGAGTGCGGCGTCAAAGAGGCGCAGTACGGCGGCATCCAGTGCGTCTTCGCTGTTGTATTCACGCACCAGCACGCCGGGTAGGGCGAGCAGGTCGCTCCAGCCGGGCGCACCCAGATTCGCCTGCGGGTCGGCGGCGGCGAACTTGTCCAGCCAGGCGGTGAGCGCATTGGCATCTAACCGCTGCGCGTTGCCCTCGCCCATGTTCTCGACGAATATCCAGATTTCCACCTTGCCGCGCGCGACCGCCGCCTGCAGGCGCTCGCGAATCGCGCCTTCCAGATGGCGCAGCGTGTCGCCCATCTTTACCTGGATTTCAAGGAAGCGGTGATTCACCGATTTCAATTCCACACTGATGCGCCATTGCGCGTTTTCTTCGGTGGCGCGGGCGAAGGCGGTCATACTCTGTCGCATGGGCAATGTCCCTGTAAGAAAGTCGGGCGCATGATACGCCCTTTTGCCGGAAAACACAGCGCGCACCCCTTATAATGCGCGGCCTGCCCACATTAACTCACAAGGAATCATCATGCGCGCCAGCAACCGCCGTCCCGACCAGCTCCGCCCCGTCAGCATCGAACGCGGCATCAACAAATACGCCGAAGGCTCGGCACTCATCCGCTGCGGCGACACCCACGTCCTCTGCACCGCCAGCGTCGAAGAAAAAGTACCGCCCTTCCTCCGTGGCAAGGGACAAGGCTGGGTGACCGCCGAATACGGGATGCTGCCGCGCGCCACGCATGAGCGCACCGTGCGCGAATCCGCGCGGGGCAAACAGCAGGGGCGCACCGTGGAAATCCAGCGCCTGATTGGCCGCTCGCTGCGCGCGGTGGTCGATCTCGCCGCACTCGGCGACCGCGCAATAACGATTGACTGCGACGTGCTACAAGCCGATGGCGGCACGCGCACCGCCGCGATTAGCGGCGGCTTTGTCGCTTTGGCGGATGCCATCCGCACCCTGATTCAGCAGGGACGGCTGAAACAAAACCCGCTGCACGGCCAGCTCGCTGCCGTCTCCGTCGGCGTGTATCGCGGCACGCCGCTGTTGGATTTGGAATACGCCGAAGACAGCGAAGCCGAGACCGACATGAACATCGTGATGAACGACGGCGGCGCGTTTATCGAAATCCAGGGCACTGCCGAAGGCCACGCCTTCCGCCACGACGAAATGCAGGCGATGCTGGCGCTGGCCGACAAGGGCATCCGCGAAATCATGCAGGTGCAGAAACAGGCGCTGGGGCTATAACCCCTTTCGGGCACACAACCGCAGACAAATTCAAAAAAGGGGACAAACCCGACAGCCACCGATACTTATTATATGGCCATACACCTAAAGCCTCAGGACAAGGCACCGCGACGAAGCGTACACCTTTGTACGGCGAGGAGATACAACGCCGTATGAGGCTTTAAGGGAATGGCGATAAAGTCATCCTGAACACCATGCCCCCCATCCTCACCACCCTCAAAACCCTGCCCGCGCGCTACTGGAGTAACAGCGCCGCCGCGCTCATCAGCCTCTATTTCGGCGCGAGCTTCGTCCATGGCGTCCTCTGGCGCGGTGAAGTCCACCTCGTGCCGTGGCTGCTGGCGCTCATGACCAGCCTGGCGCTTGCCGCCCTGCCCTGGCTGTGGCTGCGCTATCACGCGCACATCCTCTGCAGCCACGCCAAACCGCCGACCATCCACGAGCAGACCCTCGCCCGCGCCCACGCCGACCTCGCCGCGCTGCGCGAAAACGCGGTGCAATACCGCAACCGTGCCGATGGCGAGCGCATCGGTCTGTTGCTCGAACAACTCTGCAACCACAGCGAAACCTACCTCGAAAGCCTGCGCGGCGACGACGACAAAATCCGCGCCAACCGCCCGCTGCTCACCGTGTACCTGCCCGAACTGGTGTACATCAGCCTGCTCTACCTGCAACTGCCTGCGAGCGAGCTGGGCGAACACAACCGCCGCCAACTGCTGCAACTCATCCACGACACCCACGACCACATCCAGTACGGCCACCAGCACCAGCGCGCCCGCACCCTGCGCGACCTCGAAACCCGGATGGAAGTCCTGCGCGACCGTCTCGACAGCCGCCCGCCGCAAGCCAAAACCTGACAAAACCGTTATAATCGCGCGACTTGCAACCCACCCCCGACCGCCCATGACCTTCCCCCGCGCCCTCGGTCTGCTGCTGCTTGCCAGCGCCATTTTCCTCCCCGCCTGCATGAGCCTGTTCCGCTGATGAACCTCGAAGACGCCCAAAAAAAACTCAAACAACAATACCTCGCCCTGCGCGGTGTCGGCCTGTACGTGCTGCAACTGCCGCTGTGGCTCGCCCTGCCGGTGAACCTCCTGCGCGGCAAACTGCTGGGCGTCGCAACCGCTGCCGTTGCCATCGGCCTGCTCAGCTACGCCGCCCGCCTCACCCAACAGCATTACCGCTCGCGCAGCGCCAACCTCGCCCGCAGCGGCCTCGACCAGGCCGACAACGACTACCGCCCCTACGCCCTCGCCTACACCGCGCTTGCCGCCGCCAGCATCACCTTCAGCGTCCGCCCCGGCATTGCCTTTGCCCTGACCAGCGCGCTACTCGCCGCCGCCGGTTACTACCTCGCCTACCTCCACAACAGCGCCCCCGCCGACGCCTACCAGGCACCGCCGCGCCACATCCCCGGCCACCTCAACGCCACCCTGCGCGAAATGTTGAGCGGCGGCTTTGATGCCATCGAAACCCTCGAACAACACGCCAACCGCCTGAAAAACTACGCCGACGAAGCGGACATCGCCGCCCAACTCGAAAAAATCACCGCCCAGGCGCGCGGCATCATCGCCCACATCGGCGAAGAACCCGAACGCATCCGCGCCGCGCGTAGCTTCCTCGTCGTCCACCTGCACGAACTGCGCCGCATCAGCGCCGCCTACCTCGCCGACATCGGCAACCCCGATCACGGTCGCCAACAACAAAACTTCCACACCCTGCTCGCCGATAGCGAACACAGCTTCAGCGCGCAACAACTGCAACTCGGCAGCGCCCAACAAGAACACCTCGACACCCAAATCCAGGTCCTGCGCGACCAACTCAACACGGGAAACAAACCATGAACGACAGCACCCGCACCGAACTCGCCCCCACCAATACCGCCACCAGCACCCTGCCCGCTCACCTCGAACCGGCGCGCGTCCAGCAACTCGCACAAACGCTGAACATCACCGACACCAACAGCATCCTCAACTTCGGCGCGGCCGCGCAAAAACAGCTCACCACCGTCGCCGATACCATGCTGACCGACATCAAAAGCGAAGACGCGGGCAAAGCAGGCGAACTGCTCGCCAACATGGTCG
Source organism: Cardiobacterium sp. (assembly GCF_057314735.1). Lineage (NCBI taxonomy): Bacteria > Pseudomonadati > Pseudomonadota > Gammaproteobacteria > Cardiobacteriales > Cardiobacteriaceae > Cardiobacterium > Cardiobacterium sp. The sequence goes on along the minus strand of NZ_DBHKZK010000022.1, from coordinate 12,858 downwards.
GGCTGCTGCGCGGCTTCCAGGGCGCGGAACTCAAAGTGCAAGAAAAACCGTCGCTCTTTGCCCGCCTCCTCGGCAAAGCCAAACCGCTCGCCAGCTTCCTGCAAAAATTCGACACCATCAGCGAACAACTCGACCAAATCAGCAACGCCCTCGAAGCACACAAACAAAAACTGCTGGTGGACATCAAATCGCTGGACAAACTTTATGATGCCAACCTCGACTACTACCGCGAACTCGAATACCACATCGCCGCCGCCGAAACCGTCCTCGCCGAGGCCGACCAGACCACCCTGCCCGCGCTGGTGAAGGCCGCCGAAGACGGCGAAATGGAAAGCGCGCAGCGCCTGCGCGACGCGCAAATGCAGCGCGACGAACTCGACCGCCGCCTGCACGACCTGCGGCTGACCAAACAAGTCTCGATGCAGGCACTGCCAAGCATCCGCATGGTTCAAGAAAACAACAAAGGACTCGTCAGCAAAATCAACACCACCCTGGTCAACACCGTACCGCTGTGGCGGCAACAACTCGCCCAATCCATCGCCATCTACCGCTCCGGCGAAGCGGCGACCGCACTCAAACAAAGCAGCGATCTCACCAACGAACTGCTCACCAGCAACGCCGAAAACCTCAAACTCGCCAACCGCGAAAGCCGCACCCAGTTGGAGCGCGGCGTCTTCGACATTGACGCCGTGGAAAAAGCCAACCAGATGCTGATCGAGACCATCGAAGAAAGCATCCAAATCCACGAAGCCGGACGCCAACAGCGCGCCGAGGCCACCGCCAAACTTGAAGCCGCCGAAGAAGCGCTCAAACAAAGCCTCAAAGCCGCCGCGCAAAAACCCGGAGGCCCGGCATGATCAAAAACCTCATCGCCCGCCTGCTCGCCAGCCTCAAACCCGACAAACTTGGCCTGCAACCGCGCACCCTGCGCGCCCGCTTCGTGCCGGACAGCCTCATCGCGCACCACAGCCAGCACAACCTGCTCGAACGCAGTACCCTGCACATCGAACCGGGACAAATCGCCTACCTCATCATCAACGAACAATACACCGCTGCCAACGAACCCGGCGACTACCCGCTTGACCCGGACAACATCCCGCAAGCCGAAACCGCCGACATCCTCTACCTCAACCTGGACGCGAGCGCCAGTCGCCTTTGGCAAAGCATCTACCAACCGTCGCAACGCCGCCTCGACCAGCCGCTCACCGGCAGCTACACCATCAGCATCCGCGACCCGGACACCCTCTGCCGCATCCTCATCGAAAACCAGACCCTTGACCTCGACGACGACTACCTCGACCAAACCCTGAGCTACCACATCGACCAAACCCTCATCCACGAACAAATCAGCGCGGACGACATCGACCACCAGACCGAAGCCCTGCAAAACTTCCTCAAGGCGCGCCTGCGACCACAACTCGCCCAACTCGGCCTGACCCTGCACGACCTGCGCATCGCCCGCCGCACCCCAAGTGCACCGCCGCAAAGCACACATCCCGCGCGCCCGGCTGCCGCCAGCGCCGCCCCGGCCTACGCCCGCGAAAACACGGAGACAACAGCCCCCGCGCCGCCCGCCATCACCACCGCCAAAAACGACGCGCCGCGCCCGCCGCTCGGCCAGGACAAAATCTTCTACCGCGTCCACCACGGCCAGCAAATTGGGCCGCTGAGCGCAATTGACGTCCAAAAACTCATCGACGAAGGCCAAATCCTGATGAAAGACCTGCTCTGGCAAAAAGGCATGACCGCCTGGCTGCCCGCCGACGCCTTCAACCTCTTCAACTGGGACTGAACCACAAGGAAACCACCATGCCCGGACGCAACCTGACAGCTACCGCCCAAACCGCCGAATCCCCTGCCCAAAGCCACCCCGCCCACCGAACTGCCCCCTCCCCCGTGGGGGAGGGTTGGGGTGGGGGCAGCAAACCATCCGCGTCAGCGACCGCACATAAAACGAATGGTCAACAGCCCCCAGTATCTACTGCCCGGCTATCCGCTTACCTGCACGTTACCCAATCGCCCACCCAAAAGACTCCCTCCCCCTGTGGGCGGGCACCCATGAAAAATGCGAACGCATTTTTCATGGGATCCGGCGGAGGGTTGGGGTGGGGTTTGTCCGCATACCTCGCCGCCCAATCGGCAACTACCATCCTTTCCAAACTCGCCGCCTGCCTCCTCCTCGCCTGCGCCGCCCTCCACCCGGCACAAGCACAAGACGCCACCGCCGGCCTCTACATCTGCCCGGCGCCCGGCGGCATGAACAACATTGTCAGCAAGCCGACGGGCGACAACTGCCGCCCCTACCAAAAAGGCGCACTCAGCGGCAGCAACCCCGCCCCGGCGACTGCCGCTCCCGCGCCCAAAACCGAAAACAAGGCACCCACCGCCCCCCCGGCCAGCAAGCAAAACAAACCCGCCGCCAAAACCGACACCCGCAAAGACACCAACCAGGGCGGCTTCACCTGGGACGAAAACGACGAACCCGCCGCCAAAAGCAGCGAAAAAACCCCGGCGCCCCAACCCGCCGCCCCGCCGCCGCTGTTCCCGCCCGCGCCGAACTACAGCAGTAACCCGCGCGGTGGCGGCCAATACTACCGCGACCTGGCCCTCCGTCCCGGCAAACCGGGCAGCGCCGCCGCAGCCGTGCCGCAAACCGCTGCGCCACAAGCCGCACCCGCCCCGGCGGACGACGAAAAAACCATCGCCACCGTCACCCCGGCAGGCACGCAAATCTGGGTCTGCCCGCAACTGGACGGCACGCCGACCATCATCGAAACCGCGACTCCGCCGCAGGGCAATTGTCAGCCGCTGGGGCGCAAAGGCGGCGAAGTCTCCGCCCCGGCCCTGCCCGCGCCGAACCGCGGCAAACCGCTGGTCGGCTTCACCCCCGGCGACAACGAAGAAATCGCGCAGGACATCTACAAATGCTTCAACAACGACGGCCTGCCCAACTTCGTCCCCGCCAACAAACGCGGCAACTACCGCCACTGCACCTTCTTCTCCCGCTCCTACAGCGGCGCCAAACAAGAATTTCGCCAACAGGCGACGCAAAGCCAAAACCTCGAAGCCCTTGCCATCGCAGGCGTACAAAAAAATGCCAAACAGGCAGTAAGCGGCGGCCCTGGCCTGCAATGCACCGGTGCGGGCAGCATCCAGTTCAACGGCGAGACGCGCGAATTCAACTGCGCCACCCGCTCCTTTGACTACACCCCCGGCACCAGCGGCGGCGAAGCGCGCCTCGGCAACCAGCAAACCAGCATCGCCGCGCACAACCTCGACTACCTCAACACCCAGGGCAGTTGCGGCGGCACCGTCACCAGCGAAAACGGCCGCGTCTTCCACCTTGAGCCGACCAAAGACTGCCCGCAGTCCTACGTCATCGAAGCCGAACGCCTCGCCGCAAAAATCCGCAACGAACTCAACATCAACGTCAGCGGCGCCTTCCGCGAACGCCAGCGCAACCTGAGCGCACAAGTGAACCAAATTGCGGCAGAAGTCGGCATCGAACCACACTTCGTCCACGCCATCATCTCCGCCGAATCCGCCTACAAACCGGGCGCACGCTCGCACGCCGGCGCGATGGGCCTGATGCAGCTCATGCCCGGTACCGCGCGCCGCTTTGGCGTCAGCGACGCTTACAACACCGGGCAAAACATCCGCGGTGGCGCGACCTACCTCAAATGGCTGCTCAACGAATTTGGCGGCGATATGCAGCTGGCGGCAGCGGGCTACAACGCGGGCGAAGGCAACGTCAAAAAATACGGCAACAAAATCCCGCCGTTCATCGAAACCCGCGCCTACGTGCCGAAAGTCATGGAATACTACCGCCGCTACAAGGCGAACCCGTCCGAGATCGGCCTATGACACGGCATAAAAAGCACCCCCTCCCCCTGTGGGCGGGCAGCGCCGCTGTTCCCCCCTCCCCCTGTGGGGGTGGGGACGGGGGTGGGGTTAATTCATGCCACCCCGATACGCGTTTAACCCACCACACGCTGCACCCTGACGCGCCGCCCACGCTCCCCGCACCGAACCACCCCCTCCCCCTGTGGGCGGGCAGCGCCGCTGTTCCCCCCTCCCCCTGTGGGGGTGGGGACGGGGGTGGGGTTAATTCATGCCACCCCGATACGCGTTTAACCCACCACACGCTGCGCCCTGACGCGCCACCCCCGCTTCGTGCACCAAACAGCCCCCTCCCCCTGTGGGGGAGGGCTGGGGTGGGGGCAGCAAGTACACCCGCTTGCGACAAAACCCTTGCTTCCCAAACAGCCCGCGCATCGGACGACAACCCGTCCCCAATCCCCGCACCGAACCACCCCCTCCCCTGCGAAGCGGGGGAGGGATGGGGAGGGGGTGTAAAAACCCGCGCAGCGACCACAGCCCTCGCCCTCGCCCTCGCCTTCCTCGCCCTCGCCCTGCCCGCGCACGGCAAAAGCTGCGGCACCGTCGTTTACAAAGGCAAAAAAACCAACATCGCCTGCAGCGTTGCCCTGCCCAACGGCAAAGCCAAGACCCCGCCGCCGAAACCGGCGAACACCCTCATCCCGCCGATCCAGCTTCCCGGCGACCCGCCGCCCGCGCCGGTTGCCCCCGCAGCCGCGCCCGCAACCGCGGAGCCTGTCGCCACCGGCCAATGCTACGCGACACTCACCATCAACGGACAAAAACGCCGCATCCAGCAACATTGCCCGCTGCTGCCGCTCACCCTGGCGCCGGTGCGCATCGCTGAGCCCAGCGGCGACTTCAAAACCCGACAAGAACAACACAAGGCACTCATCAACCAACTCGCCGCCAAATACCAAATCGACCCCGCCCTCGTCCACGCCGTCATCAGCGTCGAATCCGGCTACAACAGCAACGCCGTCTCCGGCAAGGGCGCAGTCGGGCTGATGCAGCTCATGCCCGGCACCGCGGGCGACATGAACGTCGCCGACCCCTACAACCCGGCGAACAACCTCGAAGGCGGCATCAAATACCTGAGCCAACAACTGGCGCGCTTCCAGAACACCGAACAGGCGCTCGCCGCCTACAACGCCGGGCCGCAAAGCCTCTTGCGCTACCGCGGCCAAATCCCGCCTTACCAGGAAACGCGCCAATACATCCAGCGCGTCATGCACTACAAAAACCGCTACCAGAACGACTGGCAGCAGCACATCAAATAGGAACCCCATGAACAAAATCCTCATGAGCCTCGCCCTCGCCTTCGGCATTCCCGCCCACGCCGAAGAAAACATCCTTGACGCCGAAACCGCCATCAAAAACGGCGCGCCGCTCGCAGCCTACCAGCACCTCGCGCCGCACCCGCTCTACCCCTACCTCGAAGCGCAGGCGTATCGCGACAACCTCGCCACCACCCCGACCGCAACCCTCGTCGCCTTCCTGAAAAAATACCCGAACGACCCCTTCAGCACCGCGCTCGCCAAACAGGCATACCCGCTGTGGGCGGCGGGCGGCGACAACGACGCCATCATCCAGAGCTACAGCCCCGGCTTTGCCGACGAAGCACTCGAATGCCAATACCGCCTGGCGCTGTTGAACCGCGGCAAAACCCGCGAAGCCACCCAGGGCAGCGACAAACTGTGGGAAAGCGAAAAAAGCCTCAGCGCCGAATGCAACACCCTCTACGACCGCCTCGCCCACAGCGGCCACATCAAACCGGCGCAACACGCCGAACGCTTCCGCCTGGCGATGGCGAACAACAACCGCCTCATCGCCTCCTACCTCGCGGGCAACCTGCAAGGCGCCGCCGCCCAAGCCGCACAAACCTGGCTCGACATCGACCAGAACACCCTGCCGATAGAAAGCGCTTACAGCCTCAGCGACCCCGACTGGCGCAGCGCCCTGCTCGCGCAACAACTGGGCAAACGCCTGAAAAAAGACCCCGTCGCCATCGCCCAGGCGACCACCGCCGCCAGCATGGGCTACATCAGCCGTCCCAAAGACGCGGGCAAACTCTACAACCCGCTGGTACGCAAACTGGCGCAGGCCGACGACCCAAGCACCCTCACCCTGTGGGACGCCATCCCGGCGGGCGAACACGAAGACAACACCACCTACGACCTCATCGCCTACGAACTGCGCCGTGGCGACTGGCGCGGCCTGCCCGCCCACCTCGGCAAACTCGACAAAGAAGCGCAAAACAAAGCCGAAATCCAATACTGGATAGCCAAAGCGCTGGAAAAAAGCGGCGACCGCGCCGGTGCCGACAGCCACTACCGCCGCGCCGCCGGCCAACGCGACTTCTACGGCTTCCTCGCCGCCGAAAAACTCGGCGTCGCGCCCAGCTACCACGACCGTCCGGTCAGCCGCGACCGCCACTACGCCGCCGTTGTCGGCCGTCCCGCCGCCTACCGCGCGCGCATCTTTCGCAACCTTGGCGACGACGCCCGCGCCAGCCAGGAATGGCAAGCCCTGCTGAAAACCCTCACCCCTGCCGAAAGCGCACAGGCCGCCCTCTACGCCAGCGAAATCGGCTGGGGCGTGCAAGCCGTCACCACCCTCGGCAAAAGCAAAAACTACGACGCCCTCGCGCTGCGCTTCCCCACCGCCTACGAAACCCGCGTGCGCCAACTGGCGCGCCAGCACGGCATCAGCCCCGCCAAAATCTTTGCCATCATCCGCAAAGAAAGCATCTTCCAGCCGGCGATAGCCTCGAAGGCGGGCGCCATCGGCCTGATGCAAATCATGCCCGCCACCGCGAGCCACACCGCCAGCAAAAACGGCATCCCCTACAGCGGCAAATGGCAACTGACCGAACCCGACACCAACCTCGAAATCGGCAGCCAATACCTCACCGACCGCCTGAACGAATTTGGCCACCTCGCCTACGCCGCGGCGGCGTACAACGCCGGGCCCTCGCGGGTAAACCAATGGCGGGCAGAAAACCCCGGCCTGCCGCTGGACGAATGGATCGCGCAAATCCCGTTTACCGAAACCCGCGACTACGTCAAGCGCGTGCTCGAATACGAAAAAGTGTACGAATACCGCCTCAACCTGCCGCCCTCCAGCTACGCCAGCGGCGGCGTCCGCCTGTGGTAACCAACCCGTAGGGTGGGGCTTGCCCCACCATAACCCCCTGTCATGTCCTCCCACATGAACCGCGAACACCACCCCCAACGCAGCCTTGCCCGCAACCTCCTCGCGGGCATCCCGGTTCTGCTGCTGCTCGCCCTGCAAGGCTACATCGTCGGCAGACACGACGGCCTGACGCTGCTGCTCATCCTGATTACCGCCCTGTTCATCTGGTACATGACCGCCTCGCTCTGGTACAGCAAGCGGCAACTCCTCAACATCTACCTCAAAGAACAATCCTTCCTGCAACGCCTCATCAAAAAACGCAACACCCCGTGGCAAATCCTCGTCTGCACCCTCCTCTCGCTGCTGCTGAGCATCCTCTTTACCATCACCGCCAAAGGCATCATCCTCGCCCACGGCTACACCATCCTCCTCGTCCCCCTCTACCTCTACAACACCGCCAGTAACCTCATCCGCCGCGAAAACCCAATCGCGCATCCCGCCATCCTCGAAAACCACCTGAACGAAAACCTCGCCCGCCACGGCATCCTGCTCATCAACATCTTCATCCCGGCATTACTGCTGAACCTCCTGCTCACCCTGCTCTTCAGCGGCTACGACACCGCCGAATTCATGACCACCAACATCAACTTTGAAAACTTCATCGACTACGCCGAAGCCGACAGCATCATGGCGAACGGCCACAACCCCTACGGCAGAAAAATCGTCAACGCCTTCCTCCTGCTCGATAACCTGCGCATCGCGCTCGGCAAATTCATCGCACAAGAGCTCTTTCACATCCACAGCTACTGGCTGTTTTACCTCATCATTGCCATCTCCAACTTCATGAAGCTGATGTTCTTCTCCTGGGCATACATCCTGCTCTGCCTCGGCTTTGAAAAACTCCTGCCGCCCTGCCGCGCCCCCCACCCCGACACGGAAGAAAACCCATGAAAGCACTCACCAAACTCATCGCCCTGGTTGGCCTCGCCTTCGGCGCCAAAATCGGCTGGGACCACGGCGGCAAAGACATGGCACAAAGCGCCGCCTACGACTTCGCCGAAGACAAATTCAAAGGCCGGGCGCAACAACAAATCAAACACTTGCGCAAAGAACTCGCCAAAAAAGACGCCTACATCACAGAGCTCAACCAGCAACTCAAACAACTGACCCTGGAAAACGAAAAACTGCAACAATACCGGCAAGAAGCCGAAAAGAAAAAAGACAGCCTGCACCGAATGTTTGGAGAAGACGAACAAAAATAACCCCGCCGTGCCAATCATCCCGCCGATTCGCTCCCTCCCCTGCAGGGTGCGACAGCACCCGCAGCGGGGGAGGGTTGGGAAGGGGGTGAGCAATATTATTGATGAGCCGAAATTCCAATTTTTCACCCGCAAACACCAAACAAATTCCCGGAACACCTGCAAAAAACAACCACCACCGAATTACCGGCAGTCCCCTGCCCTTCACCAACCCCCTAACCCGCAAAAAACCATGAGTACCCGCAAAACCCTCGCCCTTACCGCCCTCGCCCTGTTCCTCGCCACCTGCAGCAGCAACAAACCGCGCCCCGACATCACCCTCGAAAGCGAACAGCCGGATACCGACATCGCCCTGCCTGCCGCCAGCCACAACAGCCAGCTCAAACTGCCGATTGGCAACCACTGGAACACCTGGCAATGCCGCGAAGGCACCTTCGACACCCGCTACCCGGACAGCAGCAAACGCACCCTGCAACTGCGCTACATGAGCGGCGAACACACCCTCGAACAGCGCCCCGGCGACAACCCCGCCACCTACGAAAACGGCCAAATCGCCTTCCATAGCGACGGCCAGAACGCCGTCCTCTCCCGCCCCGCCTCCGCCACCATCCTCCTCAGCGGTTGCCGCCCGTAAAACAAGCCCGCCACCCCGGCGGGCTTCTTAACAGACGGTGCAGCAACCGAAGCAGACACCCGCGCAAACGCGATTTCCTATAATCAAGGCACCAACATCCACGGAGCCTCCCATGAAAAACCTCACACACGCCATCCTTATCGCCCTTGCCGTCGCCACGACCGCGCCGCTGCCCGCCTTTGCCGACCACGGCAGCCGTGCCGAAGCGCCACTGCCGCACCAATTACAACGGCGGCTGCTCGCCCTCAAGGACGTGAACGGCAAGCCCGCCGCCGCTTACCTTGAAGCAGACAAACCGACCCTCATCAAATACTGGGCGAGCTGGTGCCCGCTCTGCCTCGCCACCCTTGCCGAAACCCAAGAATGGCGCAGCGACCCGGCCTTTGCCGGCATCAACCTCATCACCATCGCCTCGCCCGGCTACCTCGGCGAAAACGACGAAGCCGCCTTTAGCGAATGGTATCGTGGCCTCGATTACCCCAACCTGCCCGTACTGGTGAACAGCGGCGGCGACATCGCCCGCGACACCGGCGTCGCCGTCTATCCCAGCTGGGCGCTGCTGGACAAAAACGGCAACGTCATCCGCGTCATCAAAGGCCATCTCGCGCGCGAACAGGCGTTGGCGCTACTGAAAAACCCGCAGGCGGAGCTCGCCCAGCCCGCGCAAAAATTCTACAAACCCGAAGCCAAAGGAGCGAAAACCATGAACAGCAAAACCATCTACCTCGCCGGCGGCTGCTTCTGGGGACTGGAAGCGTACTTTGAGCGCGTCCCCGGCGTGCTGGACGCCGTCTCCGGCTACGCCAACGGCAAAACCGCAAACCCCAGCTACGAAGACGTCTCGCACCGTGGCACCGGCCACGCCGAAACCGTGAAAGTCACCTACGACCCCGAACGCATCAGCCTCGCCGACCTCTTGCGCTACTACTTCCGCGTGGTCAACCCGACCAGCCTTAACCAGCAGGGCAACGACCGTGGCGTGCAGTACCGCAGCGGCGTTTACTACACCGACCCGGCGGAGCGCGCCACCATCGCCGCCGCCTTCGCCGAAGAACAAAAAAAACACACCAAACCGCTGGTAGTTGAAAACGAACCGCTCGCGGGCTTCTACGAAGCAGAGGAATACCACCAGGATTACCTCGCGAAAAACCCGAACGGCTACTGCCACATTGACATCCGCAAGGCGGACATCCCGCTGGAAAAACCCGCTGCCGCCGCGCCCGCCAAAACCGACGCCAACGGCGAACCGGAAATTGACGCCAGCAAATACCACAAACCCGACGCCGCCGCGCTGAAAGAAAAACTGGACGCGCAGGCGTATGAAGTCACGCAACACAGCGCCACCGAACGCGCCTTCAGCCACGAATACGACCACCTCTTTGCGCCGGGCATCTACGTCGATGTCGTCAGCGGCGAACCGCTGTTCAGCTCCGCCGACAAATACAACTCCGGCTGCGGCTGGCCGAGCTTCACCAAGCCGATTAACCGCGCGGTTGTCACCGAACACGACGACACCAGCTTCAATATGCACCGCACCGAAGTGCGGAGCCGCGTCGCCGACACCCACCTCGGCCACGTCTTCCCCGACGGTCCGAAAGACAAAGGCGGGCTGCGCTACTGCATCAACGGCGCCAGCCTGAAATTCATCCCGCTCGCCGAGATGGCGCAGGCGGGCTACGGTGATTTGATAGAGACCGTACAAAAAGGCGGCAAACCGCAATAACCGCAGAAAAAAATCCCGCCCCGTGCGGGATTTTTTACCACCGCGCATTGCTTCATAATGCCGCGCTTTCGCATCCCTACCTCAAGGAAAACCGCATGGCATTACTGCTGACCGCACAAGATTTATCGCTCGCCTTCGGCTGGCGGCCGCTGCTCGACCACGTCAATTTCTCGCTGGAAAGCGGCGAACGCGTCGCCCTGCTGGGACGCAACGGCGAAGGCAAATCCACCCTGTTGAACGTCTTGCGCGGCGCGCAAGCGCCCGACGACGGCGAACTGCGCCTGACCGAAGGCGTGCGCGTCGCCTACCTGCCGCAAGACCCGCCCGCCGCCGATGCGCGCACGGTGCGCGAAGTGGTGCGCGACGGCCTGGCGGAAACGGCAGCGCTGGTCGCGCGTTACCAAGAACTGCTCGCCAACCACACCGACAGCGACGCGGAAACCCTCGCCCAACTGGAAGCGCAAGTCGCCGCCGCCGACGGCTGGCAACTGGAAAACCGCATCGACGGCATCCTGCAGCGCTTCGCCCTCGACGGCGCGGCGCGCATGGCCGACCTCTCTGGCGGCTGGCGGCGGCGCGTCTGGCTGGCGCGGGTGCTGGTCGCCAAACCGGACGTGTTGCTGCTCGATGAACCCACCAACCACCTCGACATGGGCGCCATCGTCTGGCTGGAAGGCCTGCTGAACAACTTCGGCGGCGCCGTCGTCTTCGTTACCCACGACCGCGCCTTCCTCGAAAAAGTCGCCAACCGCATCTGGGAACTCGACCGCGGCCGCTTGCTCGACGTCAAAAGCGACTACCGCCGCTTCCTCCGCACCCGCGACGAAATGCAGCACGCCGAAGCCGAAGCCAACGCGCGCTTCGACAAAAAACTCGCCGAAGAAGAAGTCTGGATACGTCAGGGCATCAAAGCGCGGCGCACCCGCAACGAAGGCCGCGTGCGCGCGCTGAAAGAAATGCGGGCAGAACGCGCCGCACGCATCGAACGCCAGGGCAAAACCAGCCTGCAAGTCGATGTTGGCGAGCGCAGCGGGCGACAAGTCATCGTCGCCGACCGCTTGAGCTTCACCCACCCCGGCGGCGCGCCGCTCATTACCAACTTCAGCGACATCATCGAACGCGGCGAAAAAATCGGATTAGTCGGCGCGAACGGCGCGGGCAAAACCACCCTGCTGCGCCTGCTGCTCGGCGACCTTGCGCCCACTGGCGGCAAACTCAAACACGGCACCAAACTCGAAGTCGCCTACTTCGATCAACTGCGCGCGCAGCTTGACCCGGAAGAAACCCTGCGCGACAGCGTCGGCGCCGGGCGCGACTACGTCGAAATCGGCGGCAGCCGCAAACACATCGCCGCCTACCTGCAAGACTTCCTCTTCCCGCCCGAACGCTGGCGCACCCCGGTCGGCGCACTCTCCGGCGGCGAACGCGCGCGACTCTTGCTCGCCCGCCTCTTTGCCCAACCGGCAAACGTACTCGTGCTGGACGAACCGACCAACGATCTGGACATCGAAACCCTCGAACTGCTCGAAGAAGTGCTGGCGGACTACCCCGGCACCGTACTGCTCGTCAGCCACGACCGCGCCTTCCTGGACGCCGTTGTCACCCGCCTCTGGGTTTTCAACGCACAAAAAAACCGCATCGAACAAACCGTCGGCGGCTTTGCCGACTGGCTCAACCAGGGCGGCGACATCGCCCAACTCGAACCCGCCGCCGAACCCGCACCCGCGCCGGAAAAACCCGCCGCGCCCGCCGCGCTAGTTGCCGAGAAAAAGACGGGCAAACTCTCCTACAAATACCAGCGCGAACTGGAAGCGCTGCCGGGACAGATAGAGGCGGCAGAGACAGAAGTCGCCCACCTCACCGATGCCGTACAACAGCCGGATTTCTACCAGCGCCCGCCGGCCGAACAACAGGCGGCCTTTGTCGAACTGGAAGCGGCGCAACAAACGCTGGACGCGCTGATGGAGCGTTGGATGCAACTGGAAGAGGGGGCGGTATGAGCCGCTTTTCCCCGTGTGTGTCGCGGTGGCGAGAAACTCGGCGCGTAGGTACCACTCGGCGCGTAGGGGCGGTTAGCACGCAGTGCGTAACCGCCCACTGCAATAACCGGACAGCCCGCAGGTTGGGTTAGCGCGCAGCGCGTAACCCAACAACGGGAGATGTTCGGTATTCAGATTGGGTGGTGTCCTAAAATGTATGCTGCCTCAAACAAATCCGTAGTTGATATA
>NZ_DBHKZK010000021.1:0-2566 GCF_057314735.1 Cardiobacterium sp. | reverse complement strand
TCAGAATCTTATATGATTCCGCGCGGGAAGAATAATCAGACCACATGGGCATAAATATGACCAGAGTGATAAATGAAACGATAAACGAAATACTCCATGTAATAATAGTTTTCTTGCTTATAAACATGACGTCACTCTTTTTTATTGACTATTTGATTCGGATATAATTTCTCCATGGATCCATCCTAATTTTTCGATCATTAGGATTATTGGATACAGCTTCACCAGACATATGACCGAAAGTCGGGTAATCATTGAAGCTCCATTGATCTGTTAAAGTTGGCTTTAGTTCATTAAGCCTTTCTTGCACATATTTCCATTGATCATAGCAATCATAAGTATTATATCCCGTCCATTCTGATGGAAAATCAAAAAACCGACTGGCAACAGAGAATTGGTTATTAATAATTCCGCCTATTCTTCCTGCGGTTGGTAATCGTTGGCGGTTTGCATTCATATCCATAATTGCCTGATTAAAAGTATCCACAATTTTTTGCGTATCTTCAGGACTTGCTCCACTGCGGTCAATCCCATTCACCGGATCCTGCAAGACATACCCATAAAGATTCGAATCGCCGCCGTCAAAGAGAATGGGATCCTTGGCCGTCCACCGTCCCGTTTCGGCGTCATAGTCGCGCGCCCCAAAACGCGTCAGTTGCGTGTCCGGGTCATGCAGGCCGCCGGCAAAGCCAAACGGCTGAAAGCCCGGCCTGCTGTCTTCGGTGACCTGGCCCCAGGCGTCATAGTCCAGCTGCTGCGCAACTTCTCCCGTTTGCGTGTCGATGACTTGCCGCACGCTGCCCAGGTGGTCGCTGATGATCAGGTAGCTCTTGTCTGCCCTGAGCATGGCCGTGGGCACATTGCCTTTGTCTGCGTAGAGATAAATGCTTTTGAGCTGGCCGTTCTTCTTTTTGCCTATGCGCCGGTTGAGCGGGTCGTTCAAGCCAGTACATTCCAATGATTTCGCTTCTTGCTTCTTGATTGATAGCAAACTTTTCATATTGATCAAGCGGCAAAGCCACTTTTTGCTGTCCCGTCAACACGCCTGCATCTCGTTCGGCAAACGATGTCGCATTAATTGCGGCACCGAAATGGTACATCTTTAAATGAGCCGCCCCAGCAAATTCAACTCATCTTCCCATTTAAATATGATGGCATCAATATTATTATTTCTCTATGTGCTGCATCTTGAGCAAAGATGATCCCATCGGGAGAGACAAATACCCTTCCAATTATTGTGCTTGACTCTATCGAGACATCTTTCCCAATATTCGCGAGGTCGCAAGGTTGTGTTGGTTTATAAATCTTTCTTTTATTTCATTCGCACTTTTGGATATTCCGAGATTTTATATTATTCTCCGCAAAATAATAATCATAACACATAGACAAAACAATCACCAGAAAACAAGCGGCACAGCAAACAATAATATTTCCGTTTATTGGCATTGAATTGCCGCCATGCACCGCTTTCATTTAAATTGAATTTCTGCAACACCTCTTGCATTCTGATTATTCGACAAGCTTTTTAAATGCGGTATTTTGACCTGAAAGAACCCAGACAATAACTTTGCAGGAATGTTTATTCTCATACGCGCCAGTACACTCCCATTTGCCGTCTTTTTTTATCAGTGTTGTTGAACTGCCATCATCAAAAGACAAAATATATAATTCCTCAATCTCAGCCAAAGAGAGCTTAACACTGGAGTAGCCTTGCGTTATTACAGAATCAGTGTATGGATTATAGGAGTAATAACTCATAAAGAGCCAAAAGATAACAAGCAGAGCAGGTATATATTTTTTGCACTGCATGACTGCCGCGATTGCAACAAAAGACACCAACTCAAATCCAAATATATAATTAATTGCCTTGTTTTTAATGTGCCAACTGATAACAAACATGCTGCACAGTATAACCAAGAATGAACCGACAATTAGGACCTTGGCAACCTTGAATCTGGTCATATACGCACCTCATGATGTGACTATCTTTTAAAAACAGAGATAAATGTATTTTTCCAGGGGTCTATTAATAGCAATGGGTCGCCTGGGTTGCTAGATTGCCCCATCCCATATTCGTGTCCTTCACCATATACATCAGAAAATTCCCATTTGTCATCCAGCTCCAATTTTGTTAACTCTTTACGAACCCGATCCCATTGCTGACCGCAAATTAATGTAGATCTGCCGTCACGAAACAATTGATTTAATGTGCCTGGTATTGCGGCGGGCCACCATTTATTTTCATCATCCCTACCGTCTGCAAATGTATTATTGAATATTGAAAGGTTAAATCGTTCTCCATTCGCAGTCATATCATCTACTGTTCTTCTGAACGTGTCAAATATTTTATTGACATCTTCAGGACTTGCTCCACTGCGGTCAATCAGATTCACCGGATCCTGCAAGACATACCCATAAAGATTCGAATCGCCGCCGTCAAAGAGAATGGGATCCTTGGCCGTCCATCTTCCCGTTTCGGCGTCATAGTCGCGCGCGCCAAAGCGCGTCAGCTGCGTGTCCGGGTCATGCAGGCCGCCGGCAAAGCCAAACGGCTGAAAGCCCGGCC
>NZ_DBHKZK010000020.1:0-12161 GCF_057314735.1 Cardiobacterium sp. | reverse complement strand
GGTAGTTTGGTGGGCGACCGCAGAGCGAAGCCCGCAACGGGGCTGGTTTGAATTGCAAACAGCCGCTAAGCCCCCACCAGCGCCTGCAAAATGTCGCGAGCGCCGCCGTCAATCAGGCGGGCGGCGATGCGCTCGCCCAATGCAGCCGCTTCTGCGCGCGGGGCGTCGTCTGCGGCGGCGAGGTAGCGGCTGCCGTCCGGCAACCCGATGCGCGCGGCGAGGTGGATGCGCGCGCCGTGCAGGGTAGCATGCGCGGCGAGCGGTACTTGGCAGGAGCCTTCAAGATGGCTGTTGATGATGCGCTCGGTATGCACGCAGAGCGCGGTGTCGGCATCGTTCAGCGCGGCGAGCAGCGGATAGACGGCGCTTGTTTCGTGGCATTCGATGCCGATGGCGCCCTGGCCGATGGCGGGCAGCGATTGTTCGGGCGGCAGTTCGGCGCGGATGCGTTCGTGCAGGCCGAGGCGGATGAGGCCGGCGCAGGCGAGGACGATGGCGTCAAAGTCGCCACGGTCAAGTTTGCCGAGGCGGGTTTGTACGTTGCCGCGCAGGTCGAGCAGTTTGAGGTCGGGGCGCAGGCGGGCAAGTTGCATGCGGCGGCGCAGGCTGCAGGTGCCGACGCGCGCGCCGGGTGGCAGTTCGGCGAGGCTGGCGTAATGGTTGCTGACGAAGGCGTCGTGCGGGTTTTCGCGTGGCAGGATGGCGGCGATGCGGAAGCCATCCGGCAGATGCACGCCGACGTCTTTCATGGAATGGACGGCGATGTCCGCTTCTCCGCGCGTCATCGCCTGTTCTAGTTCTTTGATAAAGAGGCCTTTGCCGCCGATGCGGGCGAGCGGCGCGTCAAGGATTTGGTCGCCGCGTGTGGTCATCGGTACGAGGCGGACATTGATGTGCGGGTAGTGCGCGCGCAGGCGGGCGGCGACGTGTTCGGCCTGCCAGAGGGCGAGCTGGCTTTCGCGGGTAGCGATGCGGATTTCGCGGATGTTTGCGGTCATGCGGTTGTAGAATGCGCGGAAATTTCGCGGAGTTTACTGTATGCCTAAAGCAAAAACCAACAGCGCCTGGGGCGGACGTTTTCAGGAATCCACCGACGCCTTTGTCGCCGAATTCACCGCCTCGGTCGGCTTCGATCAGCGCTTGGCGCAGGAGGACATCGCCGGTTCGCGCGCGCACGCGGCGATGCTGGTCAAACAGGGCGTGTTGAGCGCTGCCGATGGCGACGCCATCGCGCGCGGGCTGGATGCGATAGCCGAGGAAATCGCACGCGGCGCATTTGTCTGGGACACGGCGCTGGAAGATGTACATATGAATATCGAAAAGCGCCTGACCGACCGCATCGGCGATGCGGGCAAACGCCTGCATACCGGGCGCTCGCGCAACGATCAGGTCGCGACCGACATCCGCTTCTACACCCGCGCCGCCATTGACCGCATCCTCGGCGAAATCCGCCGCCTGCAAGCCGCCATCGTCGCCCTGGCCGAACGCGAGGCGGAGACCATCATGCCCGGCTTTACCCATTTGCAAGTCGCGCAACCCGTCACCTTCGGCCATCACCTGATGGCGTGGTACGAAATGCTTGCGCGCGACGCCGGGCGCTTCCGCGACTGCCGCGACCGCCTGAACCAGTCGCCGCTCGGTGCCGCCGCGCTGGCGGGGACGACCTATCCCATCGACCGCCACATGACTGCCGCCGCGTTGGGATTCGCCGCGCCCTGTGCCAACTCGCTCGACGCCGTTTCCGACCGCGACTTTGCCATCGAAAGCGCCGCCGCCGCCGCGACGCTGATGATGCACCTCTCGCGCATCGCCGAAGAACTCATCATTTGGAACAGCGCCGCCTACCGCTTCATTGAGCTGCCCGACCGCTTCTGCACCGGCTCCTCCATCATGCCGCAGAAAAAAAACCCGGACGTCCCCGAACTGGTGCGCGGCAAGACGGGGCGCGTTTACGGTCACCTCGTTGCGCTACTCACCCTGATGAAAAGCCAGCCGCTCGCCTATAACAAGGACAACCAGGAAGACAAGGAGCCGCTGTTTGACACGCTAGACACGGTACTCGCCTGCCTGCGCGCCTTCGCCGACATGATTCCGGCGATTGAGGCGAACCGTGAAGCGATGTACCGCGCCGCCGGGGCGGGCTACTCCACCGCGACCGACCTTGCCGACTACCTCGTCCGCCACGGCGTGCCGTTCCGCGATGCGCACGAAATCGTCGGCCGCGCGGTGCATCTCGCCATTGAGCGCGATTGCACCCTGGACGAGCTGCCGCTCGCCGACCTGCAAGCGCTCTCGCCCGCCATCACCGAAGACGTTTACCAAAGCCTGACGCTGGAAGGCTCTGTAAACGCACGCGACCACTTCGGCGGCACTGCCCCGGCACAGGTTAAAGCGCGGATAAAACAGGCAAAAGAAATGTTGCAGAATTGACACTACGCCCATATCCGAATTGCACTACTCTTTTGCCCAACCCAAAAACAACGGAGACCAAACCATGAAAAACCCCCTCATCAAAATCTCGCTTGCCGCCCTGATGATTACCGGCCTTGCCGCCTGTAGCGCCGTCACCCCGCCGAACCAGTCCGGCATGACCACCGCGCGCAACGCCGCCATTGGCGCCGCTGTCGGTGCCGCCGCCGGCAACCTCTGGGGCAAAGACACCGAAGCAACGCTCACCGGCGCGGCCATCGGCGGCCTCATCGGCAGCCAGGTGCGCACCCCGGACGGCACCGGTTACAACAACGGCGGTTACGTCCAGCCGCAACAGCCCACCTACAACAACGGCGGCTACTACCCGCAACAACAGCCGACCTACAACAACGGCGGTTACTACAACGGCGGCTACCGTCGCTAAGCGACCCGCCTAAAACACCCGCAGCGCTGCGTGCTTCCTTATGGACACGCAGCGTTTTTGTTTGTAGCGACGCTATCCGTTGACGTTACGCCTACGTCTGCAACCAGAACGTCACCGGCCCTTCATTGACCAGGCGCACCTGCATCTCCGCACCAAACACCCCGCAGGCGACCGGTGCATACAGCGCCTGCATCTCCGCACAGAAGCGGGCGAAAAACGGCTCCGCTTCCGCCGGTGGCATTGCCGGGTCAAAACCGGGGCGGTTGCCTTTCGCCGTATTCGCCGCCAGCGTGAACTGCGACACCAGCAGCAGCCCGCCGCCCGCCTCGCGCACATTGCGGTTCATCCGCCCTTCGTCATCGGGGAAGACGCGGTAGTTCAATAGTTTCTGTTGCAAGCGCGCTGCATTCGTGGCGGTATCCGCCTTTTCAATGCCAATCAGCGCAAGCAGGCCATGCTCAATCGCGGCAACTTCCGCCCCTTCCACCCACACGCTTGCGCTGGAAACCCGCTGAATCAAGGCAATCATCACGTACTCCCGGTAAAAACAATCGCTATATAATGCGGCAAATTCCCACGGAGCAAAACCATGTCCCTTGCAGGCAAACACATCCTCTCCATCGACCAGTTCAACCGCGACCAGCTCGAAAAAATCCTCGCCGTCGCGCAAACCCTCGAACCCGTCGCGCGGCGTCAGTACCGCTGCGACGTCTTGGACGGCGCGGTCATGGCCAACCTGTTCTTTGAAGCCAGCACCCGCACCCGCATCAGCTTCCACACCGCCTTCTCGCGTCTGGGCGGTCGCGTCTGCGATACCACCGGCTTCACCTTCTCCTCGCTTTCCAAGGGTGAATCGCTTGCCGACACCGCGCGCGTCATCAGCGGCTATGCCGACGCCATCGTCATGCGCCACCCGGAAACCGGCTCGGTCGCGCAATTTGCGAAAAACATCCGCGTGCCGGTCATCAACGCCGGCGACGGCACCGGCGAACACCCCAGCCAGGCGCTCCTCGACTACTACACTATCGACAGCGAATTCCGCCGCCTCGGCAAAAGCATTGACGGCATGACGATCGCGCTTGCCGGCGACCTCAAACACGGGCGCACCATCCAGTCGCTCTGCCGCCTGCTGCGTCTGTTCCGCAACATCACCTTCCACTTCATCGCCCCGCCCGCGCTCGCCGCGCCGCAAGTGCTGCTTGACAGCCTCAAGGCCGCTGGTCACCACGTGCGCGAGTTTGACAGCATCAGCAGTGGCCTGCGCGGTGCCGACGTCATCTACGCCACCCGCATCCAGCGCGAGCGCATCGAAGGCGGCGAAGAAATGGAAGGCTACAGCGAAGACTACCGCATCAACCGCGCTGCCATTGAAAACTACGCGGAAAAAGACGTGGTCATCATGCACCCGCTGCCGCGCGACAGCCGCCCCGGCGCGTTTGATCTCGCCACCGACCTCGACGACCTGCCCAACCTCGCCATCTTCCGCCAGGCAGACAACGGCGTCACCATGCGCATGGCGATTTTTGCGATGGTGCTGGACGTGCATGAAAACATCGACCGCCACTTCCACAAACGCCACGGCTACCGTCCGCGCCGCTACAGCGACCTCGATGCCGACTTCTACCAGCTGGGTTGAGGACACGCCATGAAAATGATCACGGCCATCATCAAGCCCTTCAAGCTGGACGACGTGCGCGAGGCACTCTCGGACATCGGCGTGCAAGGCATCACCGTCACCGAAGTCAAAGGCTTCGGGCGGCAAAAAGGGCATACCGAACTCTACCGCGGCGCCGAATACGTCATCGACTTCCTGCCAAAACTCAAGCTGGAAATCGCGGTCAGCGACGACCTCGCCGAACAGGTCATCGAAACCATCCGCGACACCGCCAACTCCGGCAAAATCGGCGACGGCAAAATCTTCGTCACCCCGCTGGAGCGGGTGGTGCGCATCCGCACCGGCGAACTGGACGACGAGGCGCTGTAGCCTTTGTCTTGCGTTCGTATAAAAAAACCGCGCTCCGGCGCGGTTTTTTAATGCGGGTAATCCGAATATCGCTATATCCGTTACTGCGCGGAATCACCCGGAATACTGAGATTTTCCGAATTGATACAGGCTGTTGCCACGTCATCCTCCGCATCCGGCAGAAGGTGCGCGCCCTGTTCGGCGGGATGCAGCGCGTCCCAGGTGAGGGTAGGGCAGGGCGCGAGCAGGGCGGGGATGGCCTGCGGGTCGGGGTGCCAGGCGAGGATGATGCCGCCACCGTCGCCCCGGTGCGCGCCCGCGCCGCTGATTTTGGCAGCGCCACCTGCGGCTTCGATGTCGTGGATGAGCGCCGCTGCCGGGGCAGGAACGACGCCGATGTGTGCCAGCAGGCGGTGGTTTTCGCGTAGTGCCGGGCGCGGGTCGGCGCGGCCGGTGAGTGCGTGTTGCAGGTCGTGCGTGGTCGCCGTGAATTGTTGCCACAAGGTATGGTCGTTGCCGTGGTGCTGGCGGACGTGGGCGACGCATTCGCCGGTACTGACGACGGGGATGCCGGAGAGTATCCAGTACCAGCCGTCGCCCAACGCGGTTGCGAGCGGGGTCGGGGAGCCGTCTTGCAGGGTTTGTAGGCCGCCGTAAACGGTGGCGGCGGCGTCAATGGCGCTGCCTTTGCCGTGTTGCAGGCGTTCACAGAAGCGGACGCGCTCGAAGCGCTGTTGCGCGCTCATCGGGCGCCCCAGCAGGTGTTCGTAGAGGACGAGGGTGGCGGCGATGGCGGCGGCGGAGGAGCCCATGCCCGCGCCCAGCGGCAGTTCGCTGTGGCTGCTCAGCCGCCCCGGCACGGGCAGGTGGCGGTTCTCGCTGAAGCCGGGCATCGGCAGGTGCTGGAAGAGGGTGGCGAGGCTGTAGATGACGAGGTCATCCGGGCGGCGCAGGATGTTTTGTACGGCGCGTTCGCCACGGCTGTACTGCTCAAAGCGCTGGTCAAGTTTGTCCTTGAGGCGGTGCAGCGCGGCGGTGCGGTAGTGTTTGCCCGCAGAGATGCCGCTGAGCGCGGTGCGGATGGTGCGGCTGCGGTGCAGCGGTGCGAAGCCGACGGTGGTATAGCGGCGGATGGCGCAGACGATGGCGGGGGCGCCGTAAACGACAGCGTGTTCGCCGCTCAGGATGATTTTGCCGGGGGCGCGGGCGCGTTTCATGGTCAGTTGGCGTTGCCGTCGTCTGCCGGTTGCGGCAGGACGAGGTTGAGGAGGATGGCAATGATGGCGGAGAGGCCGATGCCTTCCAGATGGACGAAGCCGAGGTCCACCGAGAGGTGTCCCAGTCCCGCGACCAGCGTCACCGCGATGATGATGACGCTGCGTTCGCTGCGCACGTTGGCATTGGGCGCGAGCAGGGAACGCGCACCCATTGCCGCAATCGAGCCGAAGAGCAGCAGCATGATGCCGCCCATGATGGGCGTCGGCATATTGCTGAGGATGGCGGCGAGTTTGCCGGAGAAGGCGAGGACGATGGCGGTGAGGGCGGCGTAGGTCATGATGCGCGGGTTTTTCGCGCCGGTGATGGAGACGGCGCCGGTGACTTCGGAATAGGTGGTGACGGGCGGGCCGCCGAGGCATCCGGCAATGGCGATGGCGACGCCGTCGCCGGCGAGGGTGCAGTGCAGGCCGGGGTTTTTCAGGAAGGGTTTGTCGCAAATCTGGCCGATGACGGCAATGTCGCCGATGTGCTCAATGGCAGGGGCGAGGGCGACCGGCAGCAGGAAGAGGATGGCTTCGAGGTTGAACGCGGGCGGGGTCACGGGCGGGGCGGCAAACCACGGCGCTTGCCGTACCGCGTCGAAGTTGGTCAGGCCGAGCAGGCTGGCGGCGATGTATCCGGCGATGATGCCGGCGAAAACGGCGAGCAGTTTGGTCAGGCCACAGGTGTAGAGGGCAACGGCTATAGTTGCCGCCAGCGCCACGCCTGCGCTGATGAGCGCCGGGCCTTTGGCGTAAAGGGCGGTGCCGCCGTCGCCGGTCAGCCCCATTGCCATGTTGGCGGCGGCAGGGGCGAGCGAGAGGCCGATAACCATGATGACCGGTGCGACCACCACCGGCGGAAAGAGGCGGTCAATGAAGCCGGTGCCGATGAGGCGCACCAGCACGGCGAGCGCGAGATAGACGAGCGAGACGGCGATGATGCCGCCCTGCGTCGCCGCCAGTCCCCACTGGTTGATGGCGGCAATGAGTGGCGCGATGAAGGCGAATGACGAGCCGAGGAAAATCGGCACCTGCCGCCCGGTGAAGAGCTGGAAGCAGAGGGTGCCGATACCGGCGGAGAGCAGGGCGACAGCGGGGCTGATGTTGGTGAGCAGCGGCACCAGTACCAGCGCGCCAAAGGCAACGAAAAGCATCTGGATGCCAACGAGGATTTCTTTGAGGTTTTGCATGACGGGTCTCCAAAAATGCGGCGGCATTATACGCGCGAAAAAGCCCGCTATAATGCGGCGCTTTCTTTCGCGGGATTTCGCATGACTCGACAGGATAAAGGGTTTTATCTCACGCTCGGTTCGCAACTGGCGCTGGTTTTTATCTATGGCGCGGGATTTGTTTTGCATTGGACAGGCAATCTCAAACAAATGTCGCTCGGCTTTGTTTTGACACTGTTGCCGCTTTTATATTTCCTCCCCGGCGTGTGGCGGCGGCAGGGCAAACCGTATGCCGCCCTTGCCCTGATTGCGCCGCTGCATCTGTTTTTTGGCGGGGTAATGTGGTTGTGGGGACAGCCGCTTTGGGGCATACCCGTTTGTATTCTCTCCATTTCCCTGCAAACCGGGACGATTCTGCACAATTACGACGGCAGCCGCCGCAAAGCCCGCCGCGAGGCGCGAAAAGCCGCGCGGGAAGCCGCAAAATCCCGTTGATTTTTAGGGCGGCACGACTATAATGCGCGCCTTCTTTAAACCCTTTTTTTAACCAACGAGGAATGTAATGCCAAGTGTAAAAGTACGAGACAACGAACCGTTCGATATCGCCCTGCGCCGCTTCAAGCGCTCCGTGGAAAAAGCCGGTGTGCTGGCTGAAGTCCGCAGCCGCGAGTTCTACGAAAAACCGACCCAGGAACGCAAGCGCAAACTCGCCGCTGCCGTCAAGCGCAATACCCGCCGCCTGAAAAAAGAACGTAGCCGCTTCGAACGTCTGTACTGAGCACGATGAGCGTCCGCGAAAACGTCAATGCCGCCATCAAGGCGGCGATGATCAACAAAGAAAAAGTAACGCTGCAAACGCTGCGCATGGTGAGCGCGGCGTTCAAGCAGATAGAAGTTGATCAGCGCGTGGAAATCACCGATGAAATCGCCCTGCGCGAACTGGTGCGCCAGGTTAAACAGCGCCAGGATGCCGCCCAACAGTTCCGCACGGCCAACCGCCTTGACCTCGCGGAACACGAAGAAGCGGAAATCGCCATTATCCAGCAATTCCTGCCACAGGCACTGAGCGAGGACGAAATCCGCGCCGCCGTGGACAAAGCGCTCGCCGCCTCCGGCCTGCCCAGCGAAATGGCATCGATGAAACCGCTGATGGCGACGCTCAAACCCGCACTGGAAGGCCGCGCCGACATGGCTTTCGTCAGCCAGTACCTGCGCACCCTGTTACAACAATCCTAAGCTGGAGGCGGGCTGACGGCTGCCGATGGCAAAACGCATCCCCAAACCGTTCATTGACGAACTGACAGCGCGAACCGATTTGCTCGCGCTGTTGTCGTCTCGTATCACCTTCACCAAGAAATCGGGCAGCAACCACTGGGCTTGCTGCCCGTTTCATGAGGAAAAAACGCCGTCGTTCAGCGTCAATACGCAGAAAGGCTTTTACCACTGC
This sequence comes from Cardiobacterium sp., assembly GCF_057314735.1. Classification (NCBI taxonomy): domain Bacteria; kingdom Pseudomonadati; phylum Pseudomonadota; class Gammaproteobacteria; order Cardiobacteriales; family Cardiobacteriaceae; genus Cardiobacterium; species Cardiobacterium sp. Next base: position 3,469 of record NZ_DBHKZK010000020.1, on the reverse strand, counting down.
TTTGGCTGCGGCGTCAGCGGCGATGCCATCCGCTTCCTGATGGATTACGACAACCTGCCCTTCCCGGAAGCCATCGAGCGGCTCGCCGAATTTAACGGGCTGGATGTCCCCTACGAAGACGATGGTCGCCAAAGCGACCCGCAAGAAAAAGACCGCTACGATCTGGGGCTCGAATGCCTGGCTGACGCGGCAGCCTATTTCCACGAAGCGTTTTACAGCGACAGCGGCAAGGCGGCGCGCGACTACCTGCGCCAGCGCAACCTGAAAAAAGCGACCGTTGATACCTTCCAGCTCGGCTACGCCCCGCCCGGCAACGCCCTGCTGGCGCATCTCGGCAGCAAATACCCGCTGCAACTGTTGCAGGACGTCGGCCTGGTTGGCGTCAAAGACGATCACCATTACGACTGGTTCCGCGAGCGCGTCATCTTCCCCATCCACAACCACAAAGGCAAAATCATCGCCTTTGGCGCGCGGGCGATGGGTGAGGCGCAGCCAAAATACCTGAACTCGCCGGAGACGACGTGGTTCAACAAGCGCTACGAACTCTACGGCCTCCATCAGGCGATGCAGACGCGCGAACGCACCCTGCTTGTCACCGAAGGCTATATGGACGTCATCAAACTGTGGCAGCACGGCATCAAAAACGCCGTTGCCGCCCTCGGCACCGCCATCGGCGAGACCCATATCAGCCAACTGAAAAAACGCGCGGAGAAAATCTACTTCTCCTTTGACGGCGACACCGCCGGACAAAAAGCGGCGCGCAAGGCGCTGGAAGCCGTCTTCAGCCAGCACGACAAACAGCACGAATGGCGCTTCATGTTCATGCCTGCCGGCGAAGACCCCGACTCGCTCGTCGAAAAAGCGGGCGTTGCCGCCTTCCAGCAGGCGATGGACGCCAGCCTGCCCGCCTCCGCCTACTTCCTGCAAACGCTGGACGACGGCGCGGGCGCACAACGCAGCGCCGAAGCACAAGCCGAACTGGCGGGTGAAGCACAGCGCTGGCTGGAGCTGCTGCCCGATGCCGATTTCCGCGAAATCCTGCGCGCGCAAGTGATGAAACGCTTTGAACTGCCGGTCTTGACGCTTTCCGCTGGCGCCACACCTGCACGCAGCGCCGTCCCCGCCTGGCGGCCGCGCGAAATGCCGATAGTCAAACCCAAAGACAAAGGCATCCAGCTGATGGCGCGGCTGCTGCTGCAACCCCAGTGCGCGCTGCCGCTGCGCCGTTGGGAATATCCGCCGGAAGACGCCGAACTGCAACTGTTCTGGCTGCTCTGCTACGCCCTGCAAAGCGGCGAAGCGAGCCGCACACACGCCGAAACATTCCTGCGCCAACATGGCGTTTACGAGGCAGTAACCACTGCCGCCAAACTGCTGGCACGGCTGGACGCAACACAACAATGCGCCGAATTTGCCGATATGCTCGCCAACCTGCAAAAAAGCCACGCCGCACAACAGGCACGGCTTGAAAAATTCTCCGTCGCCCGCATAAAAGACGACCAGATTTCGACATTTACAACAACGGGATAAACCATGAGTGATTTTGAGCAAGAGCCAGAAGAATATGACGTCCAGGACGAAGTCAAAGAACTGCTTGCCCGCGGCCGCGAACAAGGATTCCTGACCTACGAAGAAATCCACGAAGCGCTGCCGGAACACGCCCTGGAAGGCGACAAATACGACGAAATGATCGCGCTCATCGTCGAAATGGGCATTGACGTCGTCGAAAGCGCCCAGGAAGACGGCGGCGTCATCGCTACCGACGACGAAGAAGAAGTCCCCAGCGCCGCTGCCCTCAACGAAGCCGAAATAGGCCGTACCACCGACCCGGTGCGGATGTATATGCGCGAAATGGGCGCGGTTGACCTGCTCACCCGTGAAGGCGAAATCGCTATCGCCAAACGCATCGAAGCCGGACTCAACACCGTGCAGCAAACACTCGCCGAATTCCCGCTGGCCGTCTCCGCCCTGCTCGAAGAATTTGCCAAAACCGAGAACGGCGAAGGCCGCCTGAGCGACCTCGTCAACGGCTACGGCGACCCCTACGCCAACAAAGAAGAAGAAATCCCCGAAAGCAGCGACGACGACGAAGACAGCGACACCCTCGTCAGCGGCAGTGACGACGACGAAGACGACGACAGCGCCGCACCGCCGGAAGACGCGCCGAACAACCAGGACGCACTGATAGAGGCACGGGAAAAACTGCTCGAACTGGCCGCCATCCACAAAAAACTGATGACCGCGCTCAACAAGGGCAAAACACTGGACGACAAAAAAAACCAGAAACTGCACGGCGAAATCAAAGAATACATCGCCGCCTTCTCCTTCCCGCAAAAAACCATCGACCTGATGGAAGCCCAACTGAACATCCCGAACGAAGAAATCCGCGACATCGAACGCCGTCTGATGCGCCTCGTCATTGAGCGCGCCGGGATGCCGCGCAAAACCTTCATCCAGGAATTCCCCGGCAACGAAACCAACCCCGACTGGATCGTTGGCCACAGCAAACAGCGGCGCAAATACGCGGAAAAACTGAAAGGGATGATCACCGAAATCCAGGTCGAACAAGAAAAATACCTGGACATCGAAAAACGCTACCGCATGAGCATCCCGCAGCTCAAAGAAATCCAGAAACGCCTCTCCATCGGCAAAATCCAGGCCAAACGCGCCAAAGAAGAAATGGTCGAAGCCAACCTGCGCCTCGTCATCTCCATCGCCAAAAAATACACCAACCGTGGCCTGCAATTCCTCGACCTCATCCAGGAAGGCAACATCGGCCTGATGAAAGCGGTGGACAAATTTGAATACCGCCGGGGCTTCAAATTCTCCACCTACGCTACCTGGTGGATCCGCCAGGCGATTACCCGCTCTATCGCCGACCAGGCGCGCACCATCCGCATCCCGGTGCACATGATCGAAACCATCAACAAACTGAACCGCATCTCGCGCACCCTCGTGCAGAAAAACGGGCGCGAACCGACCCCGGAAGAGCTGGCGGAAGCGATGGACATGCCGGAAGAAAAAATCCGCAAAGTGCTGAAAATCGCCAAAGAGCCCATCTCGATGGAAACCCCGATTGGCGACGACGAAGACTCGCATCTTGGCGACTTCATCGAAGACTCCAACGTCATGTCGCCGCTGGAAGCCGCGACCACGCGCGGCCTGTCAGAGGCGACCAACGAAGTGCTGGCATCGCTCACCCCGCGCGAAGAGCGCGTGCTGCGGATGCGCTTCGGCATTGACATGAACACCGACCATACCCTGGAAGAAGTCGGCCGCCAGTTTGACGTCACCCGCGAACGCATCCGCCAGATTGAGGCGAAAGCGTTGCGCAAACTGCGCCACCCCAACCGCTCGGAACTGCTGAAAAGTTTCCTGAACGACTAGAGGCTGTTTACAATTGGCCATAACATAATGATTTCATTCGCAGGTTTGGTTAAGGCCTGTTTACCATTCAGCCGTAAACACG
>NZ_DBHKZK010000019.1:0-10355 GCF_057314735.1 Cardiobacterium sp. | reverse complement strand
ATGCCCTGCTCCAGATGCGCGGCTATGGCCCTTTCTCTCATGGCTTGGGGGTATGGCATGGTCAGGCTCCGGGGAAAATGGATGATTGTATAGAATTTAGAGAGGATTGCTATATTGCTCATGAACTGAAGTTACTGTTTTTCAATGATTTTGCCGCCCTCACCCCAACCCTCTCCCACAGGGACAAGCATTGCTCGCGTAGCGAGAGAGGGGGTATATCTGCTGTTTTCCCTGTTTTCAGTTCCCTACACAAGCACACGGAAAAATGCGATTCCCCAAGATTTTGAACAGGTTCTAAGACATGGATATGGCGTCTTTTGGGTTCGGGCGGTTACGGGCTTCGCCCTAACCGCCCCTACCGGGTTTATTTCAATTTGGGGTTAGGGATGAGGTTGAGCAGTTCGTCAAAGCGGTCAATCAGGTAATCGGTGCGGGTGCGTGCTTCGTCTTGCAGGGCGCGGACGTCAGCGTAGCCGTAGGTGACGGCAACGGTCGGGCAGCCTGCCGCCTTGCCCGCAAGGATGTCGTTGGCAGAATCGCCCACCATCAGCATTTCGCCGGGCGCAATGCCGAAGGCGGCAGCAGTGCTGGCAAGCGGCAGCGGCGACGGTTTTTTTTCGGGCAGGCTGTCGCCGCCGTAGATGTGCGCAAAGTAATGGGCAAGGTCGAGGTCGGCGAGCAGTTGTTTGGCGTGCGCTTCGTTTTTGTTGGTGACGACGGCGAGTTTGAGGCCGCGCTGTTGCAGCGCCGTCAGGGTTTCTGGCACGTACGGGTAGGGGCGGGTTTTGTCGCTCAGGTGGTCAAGGTAGTACGCGGTGAAGTAGCGGTAGGCTTCGGCGTGTTCGGCGGGCGGGGCGTCGGCGTCGCCATCGCGGCGGTTGGTGAGGACGCGGTGCACGAGACGCGGGATGCCGTCGCCGATGTAGCTTTCGATGACGGCATCGGGCAGCGGCGGCAGTCCCATGTGGGCGCGGCTGGCGTTGGCGGCGGCGATGAGGTCGGGCAGGGTGTGGCAGAGGGTGCCGTCCAGGTCGAAGGCAAGGGCGCGGATGGTCATGATTGCTCCTCGTCGTGGATACGGATGTCGTAGTGGCGTTGCCAGTCGGCGTGCGCGGCGAGGCGCTGGATGCCCAGTTTGGTTTCGAGGTCGCCGTCGTGCGTGGCGCTGTCCATTACCCCTGCCCAGGGTTCGATGCAGAGGAAGGGCGCTTCTTTGCCCGCCGGTGTCCACAGGCCGAGGTAGGGCAGTTCGCTGTAGCTGACGGTGAGGACGGGGGCGGGGGTTTTGCTGCGCAGGGTGATGCGGGTCGCGCCGGGGGTGTGGTAGATGAGGGCGTCATTGGCGAACTGCTCGTAGTTCAGCGCAAAGGCGGTGTCTGCCGCGCGCGGCGCCGGGTCAAGCAGGCCGTCCTGCCAGCCGAGTTGGGCGATGCCGGGGCTGTCGAGGGTAATGATGTGGTCGCTGAATTGGTCGCCGTCGGCCAGCGGCAGGTTGAAGGCGGGATGGCCGCCGATGGAGAACAGCAGTTCCTGCTCGCCGGGGTTATGGACGTGCCAGCCGACGCGCAGGGTGTCGCCGCGCAGGGTGTAGCTGAGGTCAAGGATGAAGGCGAAGGGGTAGTGTTCGCCGCTTTCACCGCTGTCTTCGAGACGGTAGGTGAGGCTGTGTTCGTCGTGTTCGATGAGGTGGAAGTCCTGGTCGCGGGCGAAGCCGTGCTGCGGCAGGGTGTATTCGTGGCCGTGGTAGTGGTAGCGGCCGTCTTTGAGTTTGCCGACGATGGGGAAGAGGACGGGCGCGCGCCGTGCCCAGTAGCGTGCGTCGCCTTGCCAGAGGTATTCGCGCTCGCGGTAGATGAGGCTTTGTAGTTCGCCGCCGTGCGGGGCGATGGTCGCGGCGAGGTATTCGTTTTCGAGGCGGTACATGGTGGTCTCCGGTTGGGGGAAGCGCGCAGTATAAACCTTCTTAACTTTCGGTATGGTTGGTGATTTACATACACTTGAGCGCTCGAGGTGTATGTAAATCGCGGGCATCTCCCGGCTTTGGCTTCGCGCGGCGATGACGATTCTGTTATATTTCCCGCTTCTTTAATGCTAAAAATTTTATGGGGTTTTATGTCTGCTGTGCTTCGTGACCGTTCGGCTTTTTGGGCGACGGGGTTGATGTTGTTCGCGTTGTTTTTTGGCGCGGGAAATTTGATTTTCCCGGCAGCGCTCGGGCAGCAGGCGGGGGCGCATGTGTTTTCTGCGATGTTTGGTTTTCTCCTCACCGGCGCCGGTCTGCCGCTGGTCGGGATTATTGCGGTGGCTTATGCGAACACCGCCGACGCGCAGGCGCTTGCCGCGCGGGTAACGCCGCTCTATGGCCTGGTTTATACGGTGCTGCTGTATTTGACCATCGGCCCGCTGTTCGCGCTGCCACGCACGGCGACGGTGTCGTTCGAGATTGGCGTCGTGCCGTTTCTTTCCGAGGCGCAGCAGGGCAGTTTTTGGCCGCTGGCGCTGTTCAGCCTGTTCTTTTTTGCGGTGAGTTATTGGCTGGCGCTGTCGCCGGGCAAGCTGGTCAGCCGCATCGGCAAGGTGCTGACGCCGCTGTTGCTCGCTTCCATCGCCGTGCTTGTCGGCTATGCGGCGCTCAAGCCGATGGGGGCGTTGCAGGCCGCACAGGGCGGTTATTTTGAGCATCCGGTCGCGACCGGGCTGATTGAGGGCTATCAAACGATGGACGGCCTCGTCTCGCCGGTGTTTGCCATTATCGTCATTGACGCGGTGCGCGCGCTCGGTCTGCACGGACGCCGCCAGGTGCTGCGCATGGTCGCTTTTTCCGGCGGTCTCGCGGTGCTGTGCCTCGCGCTGGTGTATGTGTTCATCGCGTATATGGGCGCGAGCAGCGTCGCCGGCATTGGTTTGCAGGAGAACGGCGCAGCGGTACTGGCGAAGGTCGCGCTGCATTATTTTGGCGACGCGGGAAAGGCGCTGCTTGCCATCATCGTTTTCCTCGCCTGCCTCACCACTTCGGTCGGCCTCATCACTGCCTGCGCCGAGTATTTCAACCGCATTTTGCCGCGCGTTTCTTATTTCCAGTTTGCGACGCTCTTTACCGTCATCTCCTGCCTGCTTGCCAACGTTGGCCTGAGCGCTATCGTCAAACTCTCCATCCCGATGCTGATGCTGCTTTACCCGCTAACCATCGCCCTGATTTTGCTCGCCTTCCTTCATCGTCTCTTTGCCGGCAGCCGCATCGTGTATGTGACGACGATGAGCCTGACCGGTATCGCCGGGCTGTTTGACGCGGCGAAAATCGCCTTCGGCTTCAGCGCGGAAACCGTCGCGCAAATCAGCCACTGGCTGCCGTACTACGACATCGGCCTCGGCTGGCTCGTCCCCGGTGCCATTGGCCTGACCATCGGCCTGCTCTTGCACCTCGCCGGCGTCCGCCTCGCCACCCCGCCACAACAACCCGGAGTATAAAAATGACCCGCACCGTCTATCTAAACGGCCAGTATCTGCCCGAAAACGAAGCGAAAATATCCATCTTCGACCGCGGCTTCCTCATGGCTGACAGCGTTTACGAAGTCAGCGCCGTCATCGACGGCAAACTGGCCGACAACGCCGCGCACCTACGCCGCCTCGAACGCAGCCTGCACGAACTCGCCATGCCGCTGCCGCTGCCGCTCGACGACATCATCGCCGTACAAAAACGCCTCATCGCCGAAAACCATCTGCAAGAAGGCACGGTGTACCTGCACGTCACCCGTGGCGAAGCCGACCGCGACTTCCTCTACGACCCGAAGCTGCGCCCGAACCTGGTGATGTTCACCCAGGCGCGCAACATCATCAACAGCCCTGCGGCGGAAAAAGGTCTGCGCGTCATGACCCAGGCGGACATCCGCTGGGCGCGGCGCGACATCAAAACCACCCAACTGCTCGCCCAATCGCTCGCCAAAATGACCGCAGTCGCCGCCGGCTACGACGACACCTGGCTGGTGGACGGCGACGGCAACATCACCGAAGGCAGCTCCAACAACGCCTGGATACGTCGCGGCCAAACCCTCATCACCCGCCCGGCCACGCACGACATCCTGAACGGCATCACCCGCCAGGCAGCGATTGCGCTGCTGGGCGCGTTCGGCATGACGCTGGAAGAGCGCCCGTTCAGCATTGACGAAGCGCACCACGCCGACGAAGCCTTTTTGAGCGCCGCCGGGTCATTCATCCTGCCAGTGGTGGAAATCGACGGCCACCGTATCGGCGACGGCACACCGGGCGCGTTTACCCGCCAACTGCGCGAGCGCTACATCGCCTGGTTGCGGGAGACGGCAGCGTAATGCGGCCATCGCCATTTACAGAACGCAGGTCGGGCATTGCCCGACTTTTTAATGCCGGGCATAAATCCTGCTGCTTTATGGCCATCCACCGAAAGCCTCATACGGTGTTGAGTCGCCTGACCGGGCACCCTAAAAATGGCGAGCCATTTTTTAGGGAAATCCGCGCCGTACAACCGCGTACGGTCTTCAGCGCTGCGCCTTGTACAGAACTTTGCGTGTATCACCATAGCTCCGCTGCGCGTAGGGTGTGTGCCGCAGGCACGCACGCGGTTCTCGATGCAAAATTCCCCGCGTGCGTGTCGGCTGCGCCGCCACACACCCTACGTACGAAATCCGCCATAGGGTGCGCCCCGGCGCACCATCCGGGTAATGGCGACGATTTTGCGGCTACAGCGGCGCGCCTTGTACAGAACCTTGTGAGTATCACTATATGGGGATTGCCATATGCCAAATAAGCGAACCGTAACATGACCGCTTCGCAAGCCGCCTATAATCGCGGCTCCTTCAACAAATCAGGAAAATCAATATGCTATCTGGATTCAAAACCTTCATCGCCCGTGGCAACGTCGTTGATCTCGCCGTCGGTGTGGTCATGGGCGCGGCCTTCGGCCTTGTCGTCAGCGGCCTGGTCGAGAGCTTTATCAACCCGCTTATCGCCTGGCTGGTCGGCAAGCCGAATTTCGATTCGCTCGTCTTCACCCTGCCGCCGATTTTCGGCGATGAGCCGACCGTCTTTGAATACGGCAAAATCTTGACCGCCATCGTCAACTTCTTCCTCGTCTCGCTCGCAATCTACTTCTTCATCATCATCCCGATGAACAAACTCACCGCCAGCCTGAAAAAAGAAGAAGCAGAAACGCCACCGGCGCAGCCCTCCGAAGAAATCCTGCTGCTGCGTGAAATCCGCGACAGCCTCGCCATCCGCCGCGCAGTCGCCAACAAGGCGGCGCTGGAGAAAAAAGGCGAATGACCCCATCGCACAAAAAGCCGGAGTAATGCTCCGGCTTTTTTCTTGCCCGCACAGATGGCAGTCATGCCTTGTCGCGCCGCTTGCGAAAAAACCGCTGCAACTGCGTGCGGCATTCATCTTCCAGCACGCCGCCCCTGATTTCGCGGATGTGGTGATTGAGGCGGCGATGGCGGGCGAGGTCAAAAGCGCTGCCGCAGGCGCCAATGCGGCTGTCGTAGGCGCCGAAGACGAGGCGGTCAATGCGCGCCTGAATCAGCGCGCCGGTACACATGATGCAGGGTTCGAGGGTGACGTAGAGGCTGGCGCCGCCCATGCGGTGATTGCCAAGTACAAGGCCGCCCGCGCGCAGGGCGAGGATTTCTGCGTGCGCGGTCGGGTCGTGGTCGCAGACGGTACGGTTGTGGGCGCTGGCGATGATTGCGCCGTCCGCAACCAGTATCGCGCCAATCGGCACTTCGCCGAGCGCTTCAGCAAGGGAGGCCTGCTCCAGGGCGAGGTGGAGATAGTCTTCGTCGGTCATAACTGTCCGTAGAAATCCAGCCCGCGCATCGCTTCGTCAAAGGCGCTGCGGGAAAAGAGCAGTTGCCAGCGGTTGCCGCCAAAAGCGCGCCAAAGCGCGGCGGCGCGCACGGCGGTGAGCAGCAGCGCGCGGATGTGGTTGACGAGGTCCGCTTGGCGCAGCCATTGCGGTTCACCGCGCACGAGGATTTTGCCCGCCGCCTCGCTCGCGGTTTGCTGGTAGGTGGCGGCGAAGCTGGCGATGAGGTTGTCGTGATTCACGGGATAGTGTTCTGTCTGGCGTTGCGCGGCGTGCAGGCGCTCTTTGAGGATGGCCATCAGCGCCGCTTTTTTCGCCAGCCGCCGTTCGACGTGCAGGATTTGCGCGCTGTAGCGCAGGTTTTGTTCGTCGTTTTTTTGTTCAAAGGTGCGGTAATACGCCTCGCGGCCACGGGCGAGCGGTATGGCCTCGCCGTAGTAGCCGCTGATGTCGGCGGCGTTGGTGGTAAGTAGGCTCGGCAGCAGGGTCAGTTCGGCGTCGCTGCGGATTTCGCCGCGCTCGGCCAGGGCGCGCACGCTGTCAATGGCGAGAAAGAGGGCGGCAAACGCCCAGGCCTGGGACTGGATGTTATTGTGGGTCATGCGGGGGGATGATTATTGAGGGAAGGGAGAATTGTATAGCAATCCTCACAAAGCCCCGTACGGTGTTGCACCGCCTGAGCGGGCACCATCGCATTTTGCGTGGAAACCCGCCCGCTGTGGGCTGCGCGTCTGAGGAGAAGGAGATTTTTGCAGTCTCCAAACAGGCTCTTGCGACTTGGATGCGTAGGGCGTGTGGCGGCGAAGCCGATACGCACGCGGGAATGTTGGTGTCGGCAGGGGGCGCTGCGCGGATGGTTTGCTGCCCCCACCCCGCCCCACGGCACTACTATCCGGAATTATTCCTGGTCGATAAAGTTCTTATAAATCATGAGACTAATCATCATACAGAACCGCGTGCAATGCGCCAAATATCCTAAGAACCTGCTCAAAATCTTGGGGAATCTCATTTTTCCGTATGCTTGCGTAAGGAACTGAAAACAGGAAAAGCAGTCGGTATGTCCCCTCTCCTTGTGGGACAAGCATTGCTTGCGAAGCAAGAGAGAGGCTTATTTGTCGAATTGCAAACAGCTCCTAGGCGCTGTTTGCAATTCATTTTGGATGCGGTCGCTACGCGGTTTTTCACACCCCCTCCCTGACCCTCCCCCACTTCGCAGGAGAGGAGGGTTCAAATTGCAAACACCCCCTAAGGGCTGTTTACAATTCGACGGATAAGCCCCTCTCTCTTGCTTCGCAAGCAATGCTTGTCGCTGCGCGAGCTGTTCCAGTCCCTTTGGGAGAGGGGGTGGGGTGAGGGCTATAAACAACTGAAAAACTGTAATCTCAGCCCGTCAATAATATTACTCACCCCCTCCCCAACCCTCCCCCGCTGCGGGCTTCGACCTGCAGGGGAGGGGGCAGTTTGGTGGATGACCGCAGAGCAAAGCCCGCAACGGGGCAGGGTTGAAATGTAAACAGCACCTAGGGGTTGTTTACAATTGGGCATAATACATTGATTTTGAATAGAAATATCAATTTTAAGCCTTTTGCGCATTACTAATAAAATCAGTTTGTTACCATGAATTGTAAACACGCCCTAGGGGCTGTTTACAATTTAGGCCTCCCTCCTCCGCAGGGCGAAGCCCGCAGCGGGCGGGTTCCGTGCGTAGGGTGTGTGGCGGCGTAGCCGACACGCACGCGGGAATTTGACATCGGCAAACGCGTGCGTGCCTGCGGCACACACCCTACAAACTAATGATGTAGCTCACAAAATCGTTGCCACGCAACCGCATTGGATTGGGCGTGTTTATGGTTGAATGGTAAACGGGCCTTAGCCAAACCTGCTAATGAAATCATCATGTTATGGCAATTGCAAACAGCTCCTAGCGCCGCTTTTTCCCGGTTCACGCCGACAATGCCGCCAGTGTCCTGGCCGCTGCTGGGTTGTCCTGTTCTGCCGCCCGCGCCAGCCATTCGCGTGCTTTTGCCGTGTCCTGCGCGACGCCCTCGCCGTCGCGGTAGTGCAAGGCGAGGCGGTATTGCGCTACGGGATGGCCCTGCAGCGCTGCCTGTTCATAGTATTGCACTGCCCGCGCCGCATTCGCCGCGACGCCCTTGCCGTATTCAAAGAGGATGCCGAGTGCAAGCTGCGCCGGGGCGTAATGCTGTTGTGCTGCCCGCTCGTACCACTGGAAGGCTTGCGCGAAGCCTTGCGGCACGACCTCGCCCGCCTGATAGAGCACGCCGAGCGCGTATTGTGCCGCCGCATCGCCCTGTCGCGCCGCACTCCGGTATGCCGTGATTTGGCGGCTGTCCACCGCGGCGACCGTGCTGTCGCGTTGTACCGCACCGGGCGGGTCGGCAACCGGCGCGTTTGCCCATTGTGCCGCGTCATTCCAGTAATTCGCCAGCACACGATCCGGCACGCCGTAATCGCGATTGGCAAACATCACCCCAAGCGCCCGTTGCGCCGCGCCGTCGCCCTGTATCGCCGCCTGCACCAGCCACAGGCGCGCGCTGTCGCAGACTTTCGCCTTGACGTGGTACTGGTACAACCGCCGCGCTTCATCGCAGTAACGGATGCCGAGGCGGTACTGCGCGCGGATGTTGCCGCCCGCTGCCGCCTGCGCAAACCATGCCTGCGCCTCGTCACGCGCCACGCCTTTGCCATGCAGATACTGCAAGGCGAGGCGGAATTTCGCCGGAGCGAAATCTTGCACGGCGGCTTTTTCGTAATAATTGTGCGCCTGCGCCCAATCGCAGTGATCGTCCTCACCGCTTTCATATGCCAGGGCGAGATTAAATTGCCCCATGGCATCATTTTGTGCGGCGGCCTCGGCGAAGCATTCGGTCGCCTTGGGGTCATCCGCAAAAATGTTTCGCTTATTGGCAGCGTAGATACAACCGAGAAAATTCTGCGCCGGGGCATCACCTTCCGCAGCCAGTTTTTTCAATATCTCGCGTGTATAGGAGCCGGATTCCATCAGGCGGAGCGGATCATGAGTCTTTTCTGTCCAATAACGAATCTGTGCCAAATGTCCGCGTGCCACAAATTCCCTTTCATTTTTTACCTCATATAAAGCTGCCCTTGCGGGGTAATGATCGGAAACGATGAGCGTGCCATCCAGATACATCAGTGCCAGCAAATAATGAGCATCCGCATCACCGTCTTCTGCCAATTCACGCATCAGGGCAAAAGCGGTCAAACGGTCGCCCGCCTGATGCGCGGCAAACGCCTGTTGCCACAGCGCATTTTTTTCCGCCTGCAATGCGGGGAAGACTGCCGCGACGCGCGGCAACATTTGCGGCGGAATGCCGAGATAACGCGGCGTACTGCCCGCCAGACGCAAACCGTCGGCAAAAATGGCGCCACCGTCTTCATAAAAACGGGCGAGACGCCGCGCCGCTTCAGCATTTCCCTGCATCGCCGCTTTTTCCAGCCATTGCCGCGCCCTGCTTTCATCTGCTGCGACGCCCAGACCCGTTTCATAAAAAACACCGAGTTTCAGTTGCGCCCATCCATTGTCTTGCAATGCTGCTTTTTCATACCATGCAAATGCCGCGGCATAATCTTGGGCGACACCATTGCCGTGTTCATACAAGTCGGCGAGATTGACCTGTCCCCAAACGCTACCATGCCTTGCGGATCTTTCGTACCAGGCAAAGGCTTTATAAAAATCTTGCGAAACACCATTGCCATTTTCGTATAACCAGCCAAGATTGCATTCCGCTCCGGCATAGTTCTGCATGGCAGATTGTTCGTACCAATATATTGCCTGCGCATAATCCTGTGCCACGCCTTCGCCATTATCGTAACGATAGCCCAGGCGGAATTGCGCTTCCGCATCGCCCTTTTCCGCAAGCGGGCGCAGCAGGGCAACCATGGTTTCGTAATCGCCGTCATCCAGCGCCTGATAGATACGTTGCCAAATTTCTGTTTCATTCATGTGCGGATTTCCTTCTTTGTTGGTTGTGTGATTGTCCGGGGACTTGGAAAAAGTTGCCCGCAGATGCGGGCAACGGGTTGGGGGTTTTAGAACCTGTTTATAGTTTGGGAAAATCCGTTTTCTTGTGCAAACAGGAGCAGGTAAAACCGCTGATATACCTCCTCTCTCGCTACGCGAGCAATGCTTGTCCTTGTGGATCTGGAGCAGCTCGTGCAGCGACACGCATTGCTTGCGAAGCAAGAGAGAGGATTGATGGGGACAGTAAAACCCTTGAAAAACAGTAACTTCAGTTCATGAACAATATCGCTCACCCCCACCCCGACCCTCCCCCGCTGCGGGCTTCGCCCTGCAGGGGAGGGGGGAATTGCACCCGCAGACTCTAAACAGGTTCTTACATACACGATAGCGGGAAAGGTGTATGTAAATGTTGGCTGTGCAGAATCGTCGCCATCGGGCGCGAGGGGGGCAATTCGTTTTGTACGCCGTCGCTAACGCGGCTTGTTTGCTGCCCCCACCCCGACCCTCCCCCACGGGGGA
>NZ_DBHKZK010000018.1:17352-68542 GCF_057314735.1 Cardiobacterium sp. | reverse complement strand
CCTGCCGCCTGATTGTCGGCGGCGACGGGCGGGTGTTATACCTGCGCGGCAAGGCGTAAAAATATATAGCCATCCACCGAAAATTTCAGACAAGGCACGCCGCTGAAGGCAGTACGCGGTTGTACGGCGCGGGGTTTCCCTAAAAAATGGCTCCGCCATTTTTTAGGGTGCCCGGTCAGACGACGCAACACCGTATGAGGCTTTCGGTGGATGGCTATAGAAAAACCCCGCCGTTTGGCGGGGTTTAACGTTGTAGTACTGGCATTATTTATTGCAAGGCGCTGATGCCCTGGCTGGCAAGCGTCGCGGCATCTTCGTTGCGCCCCATCGCGCGCAGTGATTCGACGAGGCGGTTCAGTGCCGCCTGGGCGCGGTCGCCGTTCGGTTGCGCCTTGAGGTAGGCGCCGAGGTAGCGGCTCGCCATGTCGTAGTTGCGCTGCATATAGTAGGCGTCGCCAAGCCAGTACTGTGCCAGCGCCGCTTCGGGGCCGCTGGCACCGCTGTTGAGGTATTGTTCAAAGGTACCGATGGCGCCGTTCAGGTCGCCGGCGCGGTATTGGGCAAGGCCTTCTTCGTAGCCGCCGCCGGTGCTGTTTTGTGCAGCGGGTGCGGCTTCGCCCCGGCGCGGGGTGACGACGGCATTGACGCCGCTCGGCAGGCGTGCGCCTTTGCCGACTTCGTCAAGGCGGGTTTGCAGTGCAACCTGGTCGGCTTCCAGTTTTTTCAGGCGGGTGCTGAGGTCATTAACCTGGCGCTGGGTGGCGGCGTATTGTTCGGGGTCAATGGTGGCGCAGCCGCTGGCGAGCAGGGCGAAGGTGATGAGGGCAAGGGTGTGGCGCTTCATGGCGGCTCCTTAGTAAACGATGACGGCGCGGCGGTTCTTGGCGTAGTCTTCTTCGCTGGAACCGAAGGCGGCGGGGCGTTCTTCGCCGTAGCTCATCACGCGCATTTGTTGTGGCGAGATGCCTTCGGCGACGAAGCGTTCTTTGACGGAGTAGGCGCGGCGTTCGCCGAGGCCGATGTTGTATTCGCGTGTGCCGCGTTCGTCGGTGTGGCCTTCGAGTACGACTTTGGTCTGCGGGTGGGCGCGCAGGTATTTGGCGTGCTCGCGGATGACGGCTTCGGAGCGGCTGTCAATGGCGCTGCTGTCAAAGGAGAAGTAGATGATGCGGTCTTTGTCCGCCGATTGTGGCCCGCCGACGACGTTCACGCCGTATTGCGGGTCGTTGTAGTAGTCGGCGGTGCTGGCGCTGCCGCGACCAAAGCTGTTGTTGTTGCCGTAGGTGGTGCCGTCGCCGTAGCCACCGAAGCCGTTTTCTTGTCCGGCGTTTTCGCCTTCTTCGAGGCCGTAGGGGCTGGAGCAGGCAAAGGCCAGCAGGCTGAAGATGATGAGTCCGAGGGTTTGTTTGTATTTCATGGTTTTTGGGTTCCTTTTTTGTCTTCAGGTTTTGTTGGAAAGGGTTGTAGGTGTTTTCTGTTCAGGGGGAAGGATGCGGTTTTGTTTTTGCCCCGCCACGGGGGCGGGGCGTGTTGTTTTTATGGTTTGGGAACGGTGCGCTTCAGGGCTGCGGGCGGGTGTCTGGTCCCCAGGCCGGGTCGCGCAGGCGGCCATTGCTGTCGGAGAGGGTTTGCGCGACGCCACCTTTGCTGTTGATGATTTTCAGCACGGATCTGCCGCCTTCTTTGGTGGCGTAGATGATGAGTTGTCCGTTCGGGGCGAAGCTCGCGCCTTCGTCAAGGCGACCGCTGGTGAGTGCGTCAAAGCGTTTGCTGGCAAGGTCGTAGGTGCCAATCTGGAAGCCACCGCCGCTTTGGCGTGTCAGCACGAGTGAGCTGCCGTCCGGCGAGAGGTCGCTGTTGGCGCTGTAGCCGCTGCCGGAGACGACGCGCTCGGCACCGCCGCCGTTGCGGCTCATGCGGTAGATTTGCGGACTACCAGAGCGGTCGGAGGTGAAGTAGATGTAGTTGCCGTCTGGCGAGAAGGCGGGTTCGGTATCAATCGCCGCGTGGTCGGTGAGGCGGGTTTTGGCACCGCTGGCGAGGTTTAAGAGGTAGATGTCCGGGTTGTTGTTTTCGGACTGGACGAAGGCGAGGTAGCCGCCGTCCGGCGAGAAGGCCGGGGCGCTGCTGATGCCGTCGCCCTGGGCAACGACGCGGCTGCCGCCGCCGATTTCCTGGATGACGACTTGTGCGTGGTGGTTGGCGTAGGTGACGAAGGCAATGGCGCGGCCGTTCGGCGCCCAGGATGGCGAGAGGATGGGTTCGTTGGAGGAGTAAACGGTACGGCGGTTGGCGCCATCAACGTCAGAGACGAGCAGCGAGTAGCTGCGCGCGCCTTTGGCGCCGCCCTGTTCGAGGACGTAGGCAAGCTGGGTGCCGAAGACACCGCGTTTGCCGGTGAGGCGGTAAAGTATCCAGTCGGCGGCCTGGTGCGCCAGTTGGCGTGCGTCGGCATCATGCAGGTTTTCGTTGGCGAGTTGTGAGGCGCTGTTGACGTCGTTCAGCACGAATTGGCCGGCGTTTGCGCCCTGCATCATCCCCATGACGACGTAGTCGGCGCCGGCCTGTTTCCACGCGGGATACTGAATGGCGGCGGGTGATGCCGGGTTTTCCGGGAAGGTTTTGGGGTCAAGCGGCTGGAACAGCCCGGTCTTTTGCAGGTCACTAGCGATGAGGTAGTCCATTTTGACGCCCGGATCGCCCTGTACCGGCAGGATGGCGATGGGGCGCGCCGCCACTTGTGCGCCGGAGACGTTGACTTCGACTTGTGCCTGCGCGGCAGTCCACGGCAGGAGGAGGCAGAGGCCGAGCAGCTTCCATTTTTGGCTATTTTTCATGTGGGTTCACCTTTTGGTTGTGGGTTGCGAGGAGCGCGGCATTTTAGCAGTTTGTCGCGCGGTTGCAGGCTTTTACGCCGGTTGGTGCGGGGTTTCGGGGTCATGGGTCAAATTTGGTGATGATGCCGTCGGAGACCAAGGCTTCTACCGCGCCGGGGTGTTTGGGCATCGGCAGGGGTGAGGCGTCGTGTACGGCGCGCAGCGCGGCGTCGTCAAACAGTTTGTAGCCGCTGCTTTGTTTGATGCTGGCTTTGACAACGTTGCCGCTGCTGTCGAGTTTGACGAAGATTTTGACGGAGAGGTTTTCCGGGATGTTCGGCGGCAGGCGCCAGTATTTTTTCATCCGCGCGCCAAGGGTGTTGACGCCAAAGTCTTTGAGGGCGGCAACGGCTTCGGCGCTTTCTTTGCCTTTGGCGTCAGCTTCGAGTTCGGCTTGCAGCGCGGCCATCGCTGCTTTTTTGTCCGCCTCCGCCTTGGCTTTGGCGGCTTCGCGTTCGGATCGGGCTTTTTCGGAGGCAGCTTTGGCAGCGGCTTCTTTGGCCGCTTTTTCGGCGGCTTCTTTTTCGGCTTTGGCTTTTGCCGCCGCTTCTGCTTTGGCGGCTTTTTCGGCTGCCGCTTTTTCCGCTGCTTCTTTGGCGGCGGCTTCTTTTGCGGCTTTTGCGGCAGCAGCTTTTTCAGCCTTGGCTTTTGCCGCAGCTTCTGCTTTGGCAGCAGCGGCGGCTTCGGCTGCTTCTTTGGCAGCCGCTTCTTTTGCTGCTTTGGCAGCCGCCGCTTTTTCAGCCTTGGCGGCAGCGGCTTTGGCGGCTTTGTCTGCCGCTGCTTTTTCCGCTGCTTCTTTGGCTGCGGCTTCTTTTGCCGCTTTGACCGCCGCAGCTTTTTCGGCTTTTTCGGCGGCGGCTTTGGCTTCTTTTTCGGCTTTGGCTTTTGCCGCTTTTTCGGCTTTGGCCTTGGCGGCGGCCTCGGCTTTGGCTGCCGCTGCCTGTTCGGCGACTTCCTGGGCGGCGATTTCTTTGGCGCGTTTTTCGGCGGCTTTTTTCTCGGCCGCTTTTTCGGCTTTGGCTTTTGCTGCGGCTTCTGCCTTGGCTTTGGCCGCCGCTTCGGCTTTTTCTGCCTTGGCTTTTTCGGCAGCTTCTTGTTTGGCTTTGGCTGCCGCTTCAGCTTTTTCTGCTTTGGCTTTTTCGGCGGCTTCTTGTTTGGCTTTGGCGGCCGCTTCGGCTTTTTCTGCTTTGGCTTTTTCGGCAGCTTCTTGTTTTGCTTTGGCTGCCGCTTCGGCTTTTTCTGCTTTGGCTTTTTCGGCGGCTTCTTGTTTAGCTTTGGCGGCCGCTTCTTTGGCGGCAGCGGCTTTGGCAGCGGCTTCGGTACGGGCTTTTTCTGCCGCTTCTTGTGCGGCTTTGGCGGCGGCTTCTGCGCGCGCTTTTTCGGCCGCGGCCTTGCGTGCAGCGGCTTCTGCCTGGCGGCGTTTTTGTTCTTCGGCGCGGCGCTCGGCTTCGATCGCTTTGCGCTCGGCGTCGAGGCGTTCTTGTTCTGCCGCCTGTTTGCGGTTTTCGATGCGGTCGATGGTGTTTTTCAGGGTGGCGGCATCGACGATTTGGGTGTTGATGGCGGGGCGTATTTGTTCGCTTTTTTCGCCCGGCGGTTTTTCGCCGCTGATGTCCACCGGGTATTCGCGGCTCAAGAGGATGATGAGCGCCAGGGTGAGTAGGCCGATGCCGATGCCGGCCGCGCCACCGAGGTTGTCCTGGATGCGGTCGCGCTTCGGCGCGTGGTATTCGTTCACTGCGTGGTCTCCGCCGCGCTTTCCGGGGGTTGTTCGGTGACGAGGCCGACTTTCGGCGCACCCGCCTGTTGCAGGAAGACGATGCCGTCGATGACTTTGTTGTAGTTGGCGTTGGCGTCGCCCTGGACAAGGACGGGCAGGTCAGGGTGCGCGGTCATTTCCTGGTTGACGATGTCAACGATTTCTTCGGGTTGCAGCGGGCGGGTGCTGTCGCCCCGGTTGAAGTAGTAGTTGCCCTGGGCGTCAACGGTGAGGACGAGCGGCATGAGGTCGTTGCCCGCGTCTTCGGGCATTTCGATGACGTCGGCGGTGCTGTCGGGCAGGTCGATTTCGATGGATTGCTGGTGGATGAGCGGCGCGGCGATCATGAAGATGACGAGCAGCACGAGCATGACGTCGATGTAGGGCACGACGTTCATTTCGGCTTTGGCTTTGTGGCGGCGACGTCGGATCATGCGGGTTTTCTCGGTTGTGCCTGTTGTTGTTGGCGGCGCTGGTAGTCGCGCGCGATGATGATTTGGCGTTGCAGGAGGTTGGAGAATTCTTCGATGAAGGCGTCGTATTCGACGACGAGGCTTTCGGAGCGGGTGACGAAGTAGTTGTAGGAGAGGACGGAGGGGATGGCGGCGAGCAGGCCGATGGCTGTGGCAATCAGGGCTTCGGCGATACCGGGGGCGACGCTGGAGATGCTGGCGCTTTGTGCGCCGCCGATGGCGATGAAGGAGTTCATGATGCCGTACACGGTGCCGAGCAGGCCGATGTAGGGCGCGGATGAGCCGATGGTGGCGAGCAGGTTCAGGCCGCGTTCCTGACGCGAGCTTTCGCGGTTGAGCGCAGCGGTCATGGCGCGGCGGCAGTTGTGGACGATGACGTCAGGGTTGTCGAGGCTGTTGCCGTGGAATTGCATAAACTCGCGGAAGCCGTCGGTAAAGACGCGCTCGATGCTTTCGGGGTTTCGTTTTTCGTAGCCGGCGTAGAGGATTTCGAGGTCGCTGCCTGACCAGAAGGTTTTGTCAAATTGTTTGATTTTCTGGCGCAGGCGCAGGAACTGGACGTATTTTTTGCCGGTGATGAACAGGGTGGTGAGGAACATCATGAAGAGGATGAGCATGATGAATTTGACCGGGATGCTGGCATCACCGATGAGGCGGGAGACGGACAGGCCGGTTTCTGCGGTCGGGTGCAAGGGGGTTCTCCTGTTGGGGTTTGCGGGGTTGCGGTAGTGTAACGTTGGCGCGTCCGGGCAAGGTTACGGTTTGGGCATTTCCAGGCCGAGATGCGCATAGGCGCGGGCGCTGGCGACGCGGCCGCGTGGGGTGCGTTGCAGGTAGCCCTGCTGGATGAGGTAGGGTTCGACCACGTCTTCGAGGGTGCCGCGCTCTTCGCCGATACTGGCGGCGAGGGTGTCGAGGCCGACCGGGCCGCCGTCGAAGTGGTCAATGATGATGGTGAGCAGGCGGCGGTCGAGGTTGTCGAAACCGCAGTGGTCAATGGCGAGCAGTTCCAGCGCTTCATCAGCAATGGCGCGGGTGATGATGCCGCCGCCGCGCACGTCGGCGTAGTCACGCACGCGGCGCAGGAGACGGTTGGCGATGCGCGGCGTGCCACGCGCGCGTTTGCCGATTTCCACCGCGCCGTCGCGTTCCATCTTCACGCCAAGCAGTTCGCCCGCGCGCAGGACGACGGCGGTCAGCTCGCTTTCGCTGTAGAACTGCAAATGCTGGCTGATGCCGAAGCGGTCGCGCAACGGCGCGCTTAAAAGCCCGCTGCGGGTGGTGGCGCCAACGAGGGTGAACGGTTTGATGGGCAGGATGATGGAGCGCGCCGCCGGACCTTCGCCAATCATGATGTCAATGCGGTAGTCTTCCATCGCCGAATACAGCACTTCTTCCACGGCGGGCGAGAGGCGGTGGATTTCATCTATAAAGAGGACGTCATGCGCTTCCAGATTGGTCAGCATCGCCGCCAAATCGCCGCCCTTGTCGAGGATGGGGCCGGAAGTCTGGCGCAGGTTCACCCCCAGTTCGGCGGCGATGATGTTCGCCATCGTCGTTTTGCCCAGTCCCGGCGGGCCAAAGAGCAAGACGTGGTCGAGCGCTTCCTTGCGGGAAAGCGCCGCCTGGATGAAGATTTCCATCTGCGCTTTCAGCGCGCTTTGCCCGATGTAGTCGGCGAGGCGTTTCGGGCGCACGGCGCGTTCAACGGCCTGTTCGTCATTGCCGAGACTGTTGCCGTGAATAAGGCGGTCGGATTCAATCATGTCTTGAATTTCAGTTGCAGGGCGCGGCGGATAAGGGTGTCGGTGTCGGCGTCGTCATCGCCGACGCGCTCAATCAGTTGCGCCGCTTCCGCCGGTTTATAGCCGAGCGCAATGAGCGCTTCTTCGGCATCGAGCCGCGCCGACGCCGGACGCAGGATGCTGCCCTGCCCTGCCCCGCCCGCCGTGGGCAGTCTGCCGACGCGGTCGTTCAGCTCCATTAACAGCCGCTCGGCGGTTTTTTTGCCGACGCCGGGCAATTTCACCAGCGCGGCGCTGTCCTGCGCGCGCACGATTTGCGCCAGCATTTCCCCGTCGAAACCGGAGAGAATCAGCAGCGCGATTTTCGGGCCGATGCCGCTGACGCGGATGAGTTCGCGGAACCAGCCGCGCTGCTCCAGGGTGAGGAAACCGTAGAGAAAATGGCCATCGTCGCGCACCGCATGATGGACGAACAGCGCCGCTTCCTGCCCCTCATGCACCCGCTCCAGTACGGCCAGCGGCACCGCCAGTTCGTAGCCGACGCCGCCGGTTTCAAGAATCAGTTGCCCGGCCTGTTTGACCAGCACCGTGCCGCGCAGATAGCCAATCATTCACGCCTCCCAGGCGGTAGCCAGCCCCGCCAGTTGTTGCCGCCGCTGCGTTTGCAGGTGGTGCGCGTGCGTCAGCGCGACGGCGAGCGCGTCGGCAGCGTCGCTCTGGATGACACCGCTGCGGTTCAGCAAAATCTTCACCATGTGCTGCACCTGCGTTTTCTCCGCGCCGCCCTTGCCGACCACCGCCTGCTTGATGCTTTTCGCCGCGTATTCGGCGACGGGCAACTGCGCCAGCACCGCCGCGCAAATGGCAACGCCGCGCGCCTGCCCCAGTTTCAGCGCCGACGCGGGGTTTTTGTGGACGAAGATGGCTTCTATCGCGAATTCCTGCGGGCGGTAAGTGCGGATAAGCTCGCTGATGCCCTGATGAATCATCATCAGGCGCAGCGGCATTTCTTCGTCGGCGAGGCGGATGCAGCCGCTATCAACGTAGCGCACCTCCTGCCCGCTGACATCAATAATGCCGTAGCCGGTGACGCGCGAGCCGGGGTCAATGGCAAGCACACGGCGGGACAACGCCATGATTTAGCCTGCGAAATCTTCCGGGAAATCGGCGTTGGTATAGACGCTCTGCACGTCGTCCAGCTCCTCCAGCCGCTCAATCAGGCGCATCACCTTGTCGGCGTCATCGGCGGAGACGGGCGAGAGATTATCAGCACGCATCGTCACCTCGCTCTCGTCCGGCGTATAACCGGCGGCGACCAGCGCATCATAGACGGCGGCATAATCGGCAGGGTCGGTCAGCACCTCGGCGCCGTTCTCGTCAATCTCCAAATCGGCAGCGCCCGCTTCAAGCGCGACCTCCATGAAAGCGTCCTCGTCGGCGACCTGCTCAAAGAACAGCACGCCGCGCTCGGTGAACTGAAACGCGACCGAGCCGGACGTGCCGAGATTGCCGCCCGCCTTGGTGAAGGCATGGCGTACCTCGCCAACGGTGCGGTTCTTGTTGTCGGTCAAACAATCGACCATCACCGCGACCCCGCCCGGCCCGTAGCCCTCATAGCGGATTTCCTCCATCTGCGCGCCTTCCAGCTCGCCCGCACCGCGCTTGATGGCGCGCTCCATCGTGTCCTTGGTCATGTTTTCCGCCTGCGCCTTGGCAATGGCGAGACGCAAACGCGGATTGCTGCTGGCATCCGAACCGCCGTGGCGTGCAGCAATCGTCAGCTCGCGGATGAGGCGGGTGAAGACCTTGCCGCGCTTGGCATCTTCCTTTGCTTTCTTGTGCTTGATATTTGCCCATTTACTGTGACCGGCCATAAATTCCTCTTAAATTGATTGGATTACGAAAAGGCGCGCATTCTATTACGCGCCCCGCACGAATGCCAGCCACCACGCCTGCCACGGTTTTCAACGCCATTTACATACACGATCCCCGCTATCGTGTATGTAAATTGTAGGGCGGGTCTTGACCCACCATGACGGAACACGCGGCTTTAACGGTGGGGCAAGCCCCACCCTACAACTGAAGCCGCTCACTATTTACATACACCTTCCCCGCTATCCTGTATGTATAGCCGGGCATAACAGACTATGCCTTGCCCCGCCCGCTGTGCATCAGCGCCATGCCGCCGATGGTGAGCGCGCCGCCGCTGACAAGCGACAGGGTCAGCGGTTCGCCCAGCCACCCGGCGGCAATCAGCACGGCGAAGAACGGAATAAGCGTCATGTAGGCGGCAGCATTGCCCGCGCCGAGGGCGGCGATACCCTCGAAATACCAGAGATAGCAAAGCAGGGTGGCGCCGAGGGCGAGCGCCAGCAGCGTTGCCCAGACCGGGGGCGCGACGTGTGCGAGGCTTGCCCATGCCGCCGTGCCTTCGCTGGCGAGGCTGATGACAAAGAGCATCGCGCCGCCGATGAGGGCGGTGGCCGTGGTGGCGGTGAGCGCGTCGATGCCTGTCAGCACGCGCCTGCCGAGCAGCGAGTAGCTGACCCAACAGGCGACGCAACCGAAAATGAGCCATTCACCCGCGCCGATGGTGGCAAACAGCAACAGAGGATTGCCGCGCGCGGCGACGATGAGCGAGCCGCCGACCGCCAGCGCCATGCCGCAGAGAATGCGACGGTTGAGCCGTTCGCCGAACAGCCACGCCGCGCCGAGCATGGTCAGCGCCGGGTTGATGGAGAAGATGACGGCGGCGCGTCCGGCGCCGATATGGCGCAGGCCGAGCATGAAGAAGATGGCGTAACCGCTGACGCCGCAGGCGGCGGCGAGCGCAAGTCCCGCCCATTGGCGGCGGTTGAGGGCGGTGAGCGCGCGCAGCCGGTCGCGATGGTACAGCCACAGCAGCAGGAAAACGGTGGATATCAGGAAGCGCAGGCTGGCGGCGGTGAGCGGCGGCATCGCCTGGGCGACGATGCGTCCCCACGTCCATGCCGCGCCCCAGATAAGCGCCATGCCAAGCAGTTGCGCGTGAATGCGCCAGATGTGCGGTTTCATAACGGTCTCCAACCAACGAGGGCGGGCATGATACGCCTTTTGCCATCGCCCGTTGCCGCCTACCCTCTTGCAAACCGCGTGCAGATAGCCCCGCCCTTCCGTATCCTTGCGCCTTTCCCCCAACCGGAGCCCTCCCATGATCCCAACCATCAACCGTAGCGGTTGGTACTCCTTCTTTTTCATTCTCGGCCTGCTCGCCCTGCTGGCGGGCAGTTTTTATGGCGCCATCCTGCTGCTCTTTGCCGGCGTTCCCATGTGGCTGGCACTTGGCTTTCCCGTGCTGATCGGCGGCTACATCAACCTGTGGGCGTGCGGCTACAAATCATGGGCGACACCCCGCTGCAAGCCGCACCGCGCGAAGACATCGCAGGCGACATGGGCGGCATCATCGACCGCGTTTCCGATTACTACAACTTCAGCGACGCCCTCGGCTACTCCTTCCTCTTCTACAGCACGCAGATGACCGCGAAAAAAACAATCAAACTGCTCAACATCGACGGCATCGCCCCCAACCACGCCAACATCCGCGCGGGCCGCTATCCCTTCACCAACGACTTTTACGCCGTGACCGTCGCCGGGCGCGAAAGCGACAACGTGCGCCAATTGCTGGCATGGGTACAATCGCCGCAAGGGCAGGAGCTGGTGCAAAAAACTGGCTACGTGCCGTTTACCGAACCACCCTCCCCTACCCCCTGAACCCGGAGCCATCATGAGCCTCAAACACACCCTCGCCGCCCTCTGCCTCGCTGCCGGACTGCTGCACAGCGCCGCCGCGCAGACCGTGCTGCGCTACAGCGACCACGAACCCTACGGCAATATGCGCACCCGCTTCATCAACAACGTCTTCTTCAAACACGTTGAGGCGGAAAGCGGCGGACGCATCAAAATCGAGCCGCACTGGGGCGGTACTATCGCCAGGGCGCACGACGAGCTGCAAGCCCTCGCCGACGGCAAAACCGACCTCATCGTCGCCGTGCCCGAATACAGCGCCGAACAACTGCCGCTGAACCAGCTCTTCAAAGGCTTCATGATTGGCCCCGCTGGCGAGCAACAAGTACAAACCCTGCGCCGCATCTACGCCGACATCCCCGAACTCGCCGCCGAATACCAAAAAAACGGCGCGATGCCGCTCATCATCGCCACCGGCTACCCCGTCGCCTTCTTCAGCGTCAAACCCCTGCAAACCCTCGACGACATCAAGGGACAAACCTAGCGCACCGCCAGCTTCTGGCACCGCGCCTTCCTCAAAAACGCGGGCGCCATCCCGACCAACAGCCGCTGGGGCGAAGAAACCTACGCCAAACTGAAGAACGGCGAAATGCACGGACTGATGGTCAACATCGACAGCGCCATCGACATCAAAGCCTACGAGTACGCGCCCTACGCGCTGGTCTCGCGCGACTTCTAGCTGGGGCACATCTACCCCGTGGTTATCAACAACGAAAAATGGGCGGCGCTCGGCGACGACGACAAGGCCGCCTTTGCCCGCGCCGCCGACAAATCCTGTGCCGAACTGGGCAAAATGATGGACGACCACTACGCGCAAATCCTCAAGACCGCGCAAGAAAAAGGCGTCACCCTGCGCGAACTCACCCCGGCAGAAGTCGCCGCCTGGGGCGAGGCGAGTGATTACCGCGCCGAACTCGACCGCTGGGCGCAGGAGCAGCAACAAAACGGCACGGTTGGCGCGACGGCCGTGTTGGCAAAACTGAAAGCCCGGCTGCTGCCGCCGCAATAACCGCGTCAAGAAAACCCGCCGGATGGCGGGTTTTTAGCAGCTGTTTACCATTTCCCTGCAAAGCGGGGAGGAAGTCTCCCGGCGCCAGGCAATAAAAAAACCGCCCCGAAGGGCGGAGGTTAGGCGCGCGAATGCGGTAGCGCATGGGCGCGAATCAGAGCTCGGCAGCGCGCAGTTGCGCGTAGAGCGCTTCGTGTTCTTTGATGGTGGCGTTGTCAATGCGACGGCGGACGGAGTTGTAGCCGACGATTTTGCCGTCTTCGATGATGGGGTCAATCACCGCGCGTACCCAATAGTAGCCGCCGTCCTTGCGCAGGTTTTTCACGCAGCCCGTCCACTGTTTGCCCGCTTGCAGCGTGCTCCACAGGTCTTCAAAGGCGGACGCCGGCATATGCGGGTGGCGCAGGATGTAGTGCGGCTGGCCGATGAGGTCTTCTTTGTCCCAGCCACTGGCTTCGATGAAGGGCAGGTTGACGCTGGTGATGAAGCCCTTGGTGTCGGTGCGCGAGAAAATCATCATGGTGTTGGTGAGGTAAAACTGCGCGTCGGTCACATATACGCGGCGTTTGTGGCCGTCGTAGTAGGTGAGGTCATAGGCTTCGGACTGGCCGGACGGTTTTTCCATATCGGGTATGGGATTCATGGTTTTCCTTTGTTCTGGAAGGGGTTTCTTGGTTATTCCCGTCACGAAAGAACGCGACGATTGTCTTTATTGAAGCACGTTCTGTGCCATGTCGGGCGAGGGGTTATTGCTGGTAAAACTCCAGCGGCAGGCCGTCCGGGTCTTTGATGAAAAATAGCTGCTTGCCGGTGTATTCGTCGATGCGGATGGCTTCGCAGGCGACGCCCCGCGCTTGCAGTTCGGCACGTTTGCCGGGGATGTCGGCGACGGCAAAGGCGAGGTGGCGCAGGCCGCAGGCTTCGGGCGCGCCACTCGTGCTGCCCGGTCGTGGCGGCGGGTTGGGGAAGGAAAAGAGTTCAAGGACGTACTGGCCGTTCAGACCAAGGTCAAGTTTCCACGAATCGCGCGCGGCGCGGTAATGCTCGGCCAGTATTTCCAGGCCGAGGATTTCGGTGTAGAAGCGCTTGCTGCGCGCGTAATCGGAGACGATGAGGGCGGTGTGGTGGATGTGCATTTAGAGCCTGTTCAATATTCTGGTGCGTGGCGGGTGGGTGCGGGTTGGGATGGGATGCAAGGCGCAAAACGCAGGCAATGTGGGCTACCTTGCCAAGTTTTGCAACGCCGCAGCCCGCCCAACCCCGCATACATTACGCCCGTAACGGGATATTGAACAGGCTCTTACGGCTCCAGATGGTAGCCGTAGCCCCGGCGGGTACGGATGGGGTCGGCGTCGGGCGCGATGGCGCGCAGTTTTTGCCGCAGGGTTTTGATGTGGCTATCGACGGTGCGGTTGTCGATGTGGTCGGGGTGATCCCACAGGGTGTTCAGCAGTTGGTCGCGGTCAAAGGTCTGGCCGGGATGGGCGAGCAGATGACGCAGCAGGCGGTATTCGTAGCGGGTGAGGTCAAGGATGACGCCGTGATAGCTGATGGTTTGCGCGCTGTCGTTATGCTGCCAGACGCTGACCGTCTCCGCCTCGCCGCTGCGGCGGCAGACCGCCTTGATGCGCGAGATGAGTTCGCGGTTGCTGAAGGGCTTGCCGCAGTAGTCGTCCGCGCCGAGTTCAAGGCCGACGATGCGGTCGATTTCTTCGTTGCGCGCGCTCAAAAAGATGAGCGGCGTTTGCCATTGCTGGCGGATGCGGCGGCAGAGTTCAAAGCCGTCGGTGTCGGGCAGGCCGACGTCGAGCACGATGCAGTCAAAGCGCTGCGCCTGCAGGGCGGCGAGCGCGGCGATGCCGGTGTCGTGCCACACCACCTGCCATTGTTCACGCGCGAGCGCGTAGCTGAGCGGGTCGGCAATGGCGGGGTCGTCTTCGATGAGGAGGATGTGTTTCATGCGGTCATTATAAGTAATGTGGCGTTAAGCTGGCGTTCACCCGCGCGTGCTATGGTTGCCCGCGTCTGAATATCCAGGCGCACACTAAAGAGGTGAATCATGAAGAAATCATTGTTATTGACCCTGATGGCGCTTGCGCTACCCGCGCTGGCAGATGGCAACGCCGTTGATCGCGCGCAACCGCAGCCGCCATCCAAAGTGACGACCACCAGCACCATCACCACCGAGCGCACCGTCGGCGGGCAAACCAGCACCGAAACCGCGCAACCGGTGGCGAACGTGCAGGAATGGCAGGACAACAGCAAACGCGGCGGCTACGCGCACAGCAGCAAGGCTGGCGGCAAGGTCAAAAGCAGCCAACTGCGCGACAGCTTCGCCGCCCTGCAAAACGCCGACTCGCCCGAAGCGATGGCCGCGCCGTTGCGCCGCTTTAACGCCGCCGGGGAACGCGCCCTGTCGCGCAAGGGGCTGAAAGCACAACGCGCCGAGTTCCGCGAAGCCATCGCCGCGCTGCGTGAAGCGGTGGATGCGGGCGACCTCGCCAGCGCCAAGGCGCAACTGGACACCATCGCGCAAATCCCTGCCATTGCCAACCGCCTGCAATAAGGGGTCGCCATGAAAAAAACGCTGCTATTCAGCCTGATCGCGCTCGGCGCATCCGCGCTGGCGGCGAACGACAACGCGGTAGATATGGCGCAACCGCAGCCGCCTGCCATCGTGAAAACCACCACGACCGTCACCACCGAGCGCACCGTGGGCAACCAGACCACAACAGAGACCGCGCAACCGGTGACGCAGGTGGAAGCCGCGCCCGCCAGCGACAAACTGCCGCCGCCGCAGCGCTTTGACAACGCCGACGCGGCGCAAACCCGCCAGTATCTGCGCGACAATTTCCACGCGCTGCAAAAAGCGGACACGCTGGAAGCGATGGCAGAGCCGCTGCGCCTGTTTTCCGCCTACGCCGACCAGGCGCAACTGCTGGGTATCGGCGATGTGGACAACGCGCAGCAGCAGGCCTACGTTGATGAGCTGGCGCAGCTCCGCCAGGGCATCGTCGAACTGCAAAACAAGGCCGAACTCGGCGATCTTGCGGGCGCGAAAGCGCAACTGGACGCCATCGCGCAAACACCCGCCGGGCAAAAATGGCTGCGCTGAGCGCACGCCGTCATGAAAAACCCCGCTGCGGCGGGGTTTTTTGTGTCGTTCAGGGGATGTTTGCAATTCAGCCCCCTTACCCGACGAACCTGTATAGAGCGGACACATGGGTAACAGGTGTGCGAGGACATAGGTATAGCCATCCACCGAAAGTCTCAGACAAGGCGCGTTGTCGAAGACAGTACGCGGTTGTACGGCGAGACAACGCAGTATGAGGCTTTCGGCGGATGGCTATAGATAACACTTTTACCATCCCAACGACGGAGAACCCTATGCCCTGGAGAACCCTTACCGTGAACCGACAACGTCAAGAATTCCTTGCCCTCGCCCAAAATCCCTCTCGCAACCTCAGCGAGCTCTGCCGCCGCTTTGGCATCAGCCGCAAATACGCCCTGGCAGCGTTTTGAACACCCCTGGCCCAATGCCCTGTGGCAAATGGAGTTCAAGGGACGCTTTAAGTCGCCGGGCAACGCCCGCCACCGGCAGCCAGTACGCAACAGCCACAGAAGGCTTATACGCCGCGATTTCGCTTTTTTTGGTGTGCGCTTGCCAGTAGCGGGCGGAGGTTTTCAAACTGTTTGCGGCTGATGTTGCTGGGGTATACTTGCCTCAATTCTGCAAAATTCTCATGTTTTATGGGAATTTCCGTACCATCCCCTTCCCGACAACCCCGGACACAAAACCATGAACATGACCACCTGGTGGCTGGCGCTCGCGCTGATGCTCCTCTGCGAAGGCGCGCTGATTGGCATCGCCCCCGCCGTCTGGCGGCGCACCATGCGCCAACTGGGCGAACTGCCGGACAACGCCCTGCGCCGCATCGGCCTCGGCATGGCCGCCACCGCCCTCCTCATCGTCGCCGTGCTGCTATGGCTGGCGCGCTAAAGCCCTTGAACCCGTTAGCTTCAGCAAGAAGCCCCACCCTCCTGTAGCAGTGGGCGGCGGCATACATTTCAGAACAGCGCCCGATTTTTATTAAATAAAGTGGCACAATAGCCGCCAAATCCACCCCATTCCTCACTACTTAACCAAGGAAACACCCATGAGTACAAACCTGGTCGTCATTGGCGCCCAATGGGGCGACGAAGGCAAAGGCAAAATCGTTGACCTCCTCACCGAAAAAGCAGGCGCGGTCGTGCGCTACCAGGGCGGGCACAACGCCGGCCACACCCTCGTCATTGACGGCAAAAAAACCGTGCTGCACCTCATCCCCGCCGGCATCCTGCACGCAGGCGTCGAAAGCTACATCGGCAACGGCGTCGTCCTCTGCCTGCGCGCCCTCTTTGAAGAAATCGCCGCGCTTGAAGCCGCAGGCGCGCCCGTGATGGAACGGCTGCACATCTCGCCCGCCTGCGCCCTCATCCTGCCGAGCCACAGCGCACTAGACCAGGCGCGCGAAGCCGCACGCGGCGCCAACAAAATCGGCACCACCGGGCGCGGCATCGGCCCCGCCTACGAAGACAAAATCGCGCGACGCGGCCTGCGCCTTGCCGACCTGATGCAGCCGGACACCTTCCGCGAACGCCTGCGCGAACTGATGGACTTCCACAACTTCCAGCTCGAACACTACTACCACGCCGCCCCGGTGGATTACGACGCCGTCGCCGCCGAATGGCTCGCCTACGCCGACCGCGTCCGCCCGCTCATCACCGACGTGACGCTGGCTGCCTACCGCCACCGCGAAGCAGGCGAACACATCATCTTTGAAGGCGCGCAAGGGGCGATGCTCGACATCGACCACGGCACCTACCCGTTCGTCACCTCCTCCAGCACCGCCGCTGGCGGGGCAGCAACCGGCAGCGGCGTCGGCCCACGCCACCTCGACTACATCCTCGGCATCGCCAAAGCCTACACCACCCGCGTCGGCGGCGGCCCCTTCCCCACTGAACTGACCGACGCCACCGGCAAACACCTCGCCGAAACCGGGCACGAATACGGCGCCACCACCGGCCGCGCCCGCCGCTGCGGCTGGATAGACCTGCCCGCGCTGCGCCGCGCCATCTACAACTCCAGCATCAGCGGCCTGTGCCTGACCAAACTGGACGTGCTCGACGCACTCGCGGAAATCAAAGTCTGCACCGCCTACCAGATGGACGGCGAACGGCTCGACATCGCCCCGGTCGGCGCGGACGAACTGGCGCGCTGCCAACCGGTGTATGAAACCCTGCCCGGCTGGCAAAGCAGCACCGTGGGCATCACCAACTACGACCAACTGCCAGAAAAGGCACGCGCCTACATCGCCTGGCTTGAACACGCGCTCGGCGTCCCGGTTGCCATCGTCTCCACCGGCCCCGACCGCGTCCACACCATCCAGCGGGAAACGCTGCTTGCCTGAGTGCTCCCCGCTCCCCGGTGGGGCGAGGGTACCCATGAAAAGGCCATGAAAAGGCGTCGGTCTTTCCATGGGTGCCGGGGGATGGGGCTGGCGGCGCACAGTTATTCTGCTGCCCCACATTTACATACACCTGGGCGCTCAAGGTGTATGTAAACCGTATGGGGTACTTGTCGCAGCCGTGGATGATTCATCGCCCCAAAATCGCATAAAACCAACCAACAGGCGCTTTCAACAAAAATCCCCCCGTTCGCCACCCCGGAGCCTCGCCATGACCAGCCGCTACATCCCCATCTACCTCTTTGCCGCCTTCATCATCATCCTTCTGGTCGTCCTGACCTTTGTCGCCAAAGACGAAAACCAAAAAATCTACCGCCCCGGCACCCTCGAAAAATACCTGCTACAAAAAGCGGCGCGCATCCACCAGCATATCCGCCAAACCCTGCGCAGTTTCGCCCAGCGCCCTGCCTTGCCCGCGCACATCCCGGAAACCCGCGCCGAGGACGGCACCCTCACCTTCCACGGTGCACTCAGCCACAACGGCATCCTCGACAGCGACTGGTTCCGCCGCCAAAGCGGCGGCACGCTGCCCGCCCATATCATCATTGACGGCGACCTCACCCTGCACGGCGCGCTCAATCTTGACGGCGGCATCCGCCTCACCATTAGCGGCAACGCCCGCATTGACAGCCTGACCCTGGACGACGCCACCCTCGACATCCACGGCGACCTTGACGCTGCCCTCGCCGTCTGCGCCACCAGCCCCGCCGCCGTCCTCCGCGTCGGCGGCGCGCTGCGCAGCCCGTACCTCCTCGCCTGCGGCGACGAAATGCCGCGCCACAACGCCCACCCCGACCACATCTACATTGATGATGGCGCCGTCGGTTATATGCCCGCCAGCGCGGACGGCAATGACGCCTTCCCGCTGGACGACAGCATCGGGCGCGGCGCGCATGGCTGGTACACCTTCCATAACGCCCAACGGATGCTGCGCCCTGAAACCCGCGACGCGGACAATCATTTCTCCCCGGCACGCACCTTCGCGCTGATTCAAAGCGGCGAAAATCCCTTTATCCGCCCGCCGTCATCCCCGGCCTGATTGAGCAGCCTCAGCAAGACAAAACGCCGTTTACATACACGAAAGCGGGAATCGTGTATGTAAACGGCGTTTTGCCGCAGCCCGCAGTGGGCAACAGATTATTGCAATTTCCAGTCGAATTTCAGCATGACATTGCGCGGTTCGCCATAGAGATTGTTAATGCCCATGGTGCGGACGCGGTGATTTTCATAATAGCGTTTGTCTGCCAGGTTGCTGCCTGTCAGGCTCACACTCAAATCTTTGCTCACATCATATTTCACGCCCAAATCCCACAAGGCGTAACCGCCCTGGCCAACATTCCACAAACTATTCGTTGCACTTTGCGCACGCACGCCGCCGCTGATGGTCCATTTGTGGTCATGGAATGGCAGGTTATAGCTGCTGTAGAGGCGCGCCATGTGTTTCGGTGTGTGTTTACTGAAATTCGTTCCGGCGGGGTAACGTTCGCCTTCGTTTTTTTGGTATTTGCTGGTGTTGTAGGTGTATCCGGCAAAGAGTTTCCAGTCGGGAGTGAGACTACCGGAGATTTCGGCATCAATACCCTGACTGCGGATTTTTCCCTGGGCGAGATATGCCCATTCACCCGCGCTATTGCGCGTTTCCAGATCAAAGGGACGATTTTTTTGTTCGATGCGGAAGATCGAGAGCGCGCTGTTTAATTCGCCATTGCCGAACCAGTCTGCTTTCCAGCCGATTTCGTAATTCGTGCCGGTTATCGGTTTCAGCAAATGGTTATTCATATCGTGCACGGTTTGCGGCTTGTCGATAGTGGTATAGCTGGCATAGAGGCTATGTTTCGGCGTGAGGTCGTAGGTAATGCCGAAATAGGGGACGAGCATATTTTTGCTGTATTTGCTGTCTTTACCCGTTTTGCGATTTTCCGAGTCGTAATGCCAGTTGGTGAAGCGTGCGGCGGCGAGAATGTGTAATTGTTCGGTTGGGTTAATTCTCGCCCCGGCGGAAAACGCATGGGTGGTAATTACCCGACCGGTGTCGGTGTAATCTTTGTTATTGTTTGTCCAATCGGGTTTGGTGAGTGTTTTCCAGTCGAAGGTGTAGATGTTGTAGGGATGGGCAGTGTGGTCTTTCCAAACGTTATGTGAATCAGATTTTTCGCGACTGGAATGGTGGGTAAAGAACAGGTCGTGTTGCTGACCAAAGGCATTGAATTTACCGCTAAGGGTATTTTGCCAGGCGATGTTGTCGCCACGATTTTTATAACGCTGGATGTTTTCGCTGGCACCCGCCAGTTCACCATTTTTTTTCAACGCCGGTAAATTTGCCACTGGTATTGCTGATGAAGGCAAATTGTTCATCGGATTCAGCGTGAACGTAATTCAGTTTGCTGTTGAAATCCCAATTATCGTTGATGGCGTAATCGAGTTCGGCAAAAACATTCGCCTTTTTGTATTTTTTGCGGTTCCAGTCGGCGCCAAGATAACTCTTGGCGGGCAAGTTGAGATTGAAGCCGCGACCCATCGGTACGCCGTAGAAATCCGGCGTTTCCTGCGTGCTTTGGTACATTCCGCCGAGGCTGAAGGTGGCGCTGTCGCCAAGGTCGGTTTCCAGTACGCCGTAGAGGGTGCCGTCGTTACCCGCGTGTTTTTTCTGCCAGTTTTTGTTGCGGCTGGCAACGCCGACGACGCGACCGCGCAGGGTCTGCGCCTGGTTGAGACTGCCGGAGAGATCGCCAGTGCCATACACCTTGCCGAAGCGGTCGGCCTGCAGACTGGCGCTGGCCTGCGTCGCTGCGGTCGGTTTTTTGCGCACCGCGTTGATGGTGCCGCCCGGCTCACCGTTGGACTAGGTGAGTCCGGTCGCGCCGCGCACGACTTCAATGTGGTCGTAAATGGCGAGATCGCTCATGCTCTGCGGATCGTTGTAAGGGTTGCCCGCAGCACCCGGCACGGTGCTGGCGATGCCGTCTTCTTCGATTTTGTCCACGTAGAAGCCGCGCGACTGGTAGCGCCAGCGTCCGGAATCGGGGATGACGTTGATACCGGTGGTGGTTTTCAGCGCGTCGTGCATGGTGGTAATACCGCGCTCGTCAAGCTGCGTTTTGGTGACGACGCTGACGGATTGCGGTGTTTCCTGCGGCGCGAGGGCAAGGCCGGTGGTGGTGCGCATCGCCGCAGTGGTGTAGCTGCGCGTGTCTTCGGTGCGGGTATCGTCGCCGCTGCTTTTGACGTTAATGGCTTGCAGGTCTTCACTTTCGCCGTTTTGTGCCAGGGCAGGAATGGCGAGCAGCACAGCAGCCGCCAAAGGTGCGTGTTTCATGGTTTATCTCTGATATTTCTTGAATTATCTGACGTTAAGCGGGATGCGCTTGGCGACGGTGCGGCCTTCCGGCGGTGGCGCGTAGCTGCCGACGCTGCGTACCGATTCGAGGATGAGGTCGTCAATGCGCTGTACGCCGGAGCTTTGTTCGATGCGGATGTTGGTGAACTGGCCGCTGGCCTGGATGTCAAAGGCAACCACTGCGGTGCCGCGTTCGCGGATGCGCCCTTTGCGTTTTTGTACGGTGCTGGCGATGCGCCCTTGCAGTCCGGCGTTGTAACTGGCCGCGCTTTGTTTGTTGCCGCTTTGTGCACCGTTCGCGGAGCCACCATTGGCTTTGTTGCCATTATTGGCGACGGCATTCGGTGTTTGTCCGTAAAGGTTGTTGCTGGGCGGTGCGATATTCACCGGGCGCGGTGCGGGCGGGATGTTTTGCGGACGTTCGCGGATTTGTGGCGCGGGTTCTGGCGGTGTTTCTGCACGCGGTTTGGGTTTTTCTTTTGGCTTGGGCGGCTCTTTGGGTTTTTCTTTCGGTTTTTCTTTTGGAGGTTTGGGTTTTTCTTTGGGCTTTTTGGGTTCTTCTTTTTTCGGCGGCGGCGGTGGTTCTTTTTTGATTTCGACCGGCGCGGCTTTTTCTTCTACAACGGGTTCAGGTTCCGGCTCCGGTTCGGGTTCCGGCTCCGGTTCGGGTTCTGGCTGCGGTTCTGGCTGCGGTTCTGGTGGCGGTGGAGGCGGTTCGGCAGCGGGGGGCGGGGCAGGCGCGTGTTCTTCTTCGGTAAGGTATTGCAGCGATTCCCAGCCTAATACGTTTTCGACTGCAACGGGGGCGGCGCGTCCGCTTTGGTAGAGATACCAACCGCCGCCAAAGAGTGCGGTGTGTACGGCGAGCGAGAGGCAAAAGGCCGCCGCGCTTCTCGCCCGGCTGTATCCGGCCATGTTATTTCTCCTCTGGTACGGCGAGTACAGCGACGCGGAATTTTTTGTTTTTCAGCATTTCTTGGATTTCTATGAAATGTTGGAAGGGGGTTTTGGCGTCAATTTTTAAGGTTACCCGCTGGTTTTCCGGCCAGCTTTCGATGATTTTTTCTAGCTCATTGACGCCGATTTTTTCGTCCACAATTTCGCCGTCTTTCAGGTAATAGATGCCGTCTTTATCGATGGTGATGAGTTTTAGGGTGTCTTCGGAATGCAGGGCGGCGGGTGATTTTGAGGTCGGCAGATTGACGTCTATTTTGCCCTGGGCGATAAAGGTCGCGGTCATTAGAACGATGGCGAGCAATACCAGCATGATGTCGATGAAGGGAATAACGTTGATTTGGTCAAATTTTTTCATCGCGCATTCCCGATTTGGTAAGACAGCCATTTCTCGCGGCGGATATCAACTTTGCGCGAGAGCATGTTGTAAAACATGATGGAGGGTATGGCGACGAGGATGCCGAGCGCGGTCGCTTTTAAGGCGAGTGCGAGGCCGACCATAATTTGTGCCGCGTCAATATTGCCGCCGTGTTGTCCCATATCGTAGAAGGTAATCAAAATCCCGGTGACGGTTCCCAGCAGTCCCACATACGGCGCATTGGAGCCGATGGTGTAAATGGGCGTCAGATTGCGTTCCAGCGCGATATTGAGTTCATGGATATTGGGATAATCGCGCACGTCCATGCGGGCGAAGAATATATAGCGTTCTACCACTTTCCACAGCATGATCAGGCTCATTAAACCCAGAATGCCGAGGATGATGTAATCGACGTGCGCTTTCAGAAATTCCATGATGGAGTCCTCTAATGTTAATGAAAGGCGCCACTATACGCGGGCGCTATGGGGCTGTAAACAAGAGGGATTCTTATCTTCTATGGCGGCCTCACAAAGCCCTGTACGGTGTTGCGCCGCTTCGCCGTACAAATGCGTACTGCCTTCAGCGGCGCGCCTTGTCCAGCGCTTCGTGAATGCCGCTATAGTTTTGTAGTCGCATTGCACTTTTCCCGCGCGGTGGTAATGTGCGCGCCTTACTTTTCCAGGAGAACCCCATGCAATACCGCAAACTTGGCACGACCGGCATCGACGTCAGCGTCATCTGTCTCGGTACGATGACCTTCGGCGAGCAGAACAGTGAAGACGAGGCGCACGCGCAGCTCGATTACGCCCTCGCACACGGCGTGAACTTCATCGACACCGCCGAAATGTACCCGGTACCGCCGCAGCGCGACACCTACAGCCGCACCGAACAATACATCGGCAGTTGGCTGCAAAAACGCGGCAAACGCGACGACATCGTCCTCGCCAGCAAAATCGCCGGCCCCTCGCGCGACAGCGACGAACAGGACTACATCCGCGGCGGTTCGCGCTTCACCCGCGCACAAATCCACGCCGCCTGCGATGCCTCGCTTGCCCGCCTGCACACCGACTACCTCGACCTCTACCAACTGCACTGGCCGGAGCGGCGCGTCAATTACTTCGGTCGCCTTGGCTTGAGCGCGCTCAACGACCCGCCCGACATGACCCCGCTTGAAGAAACCATCGCCGCCCTCGACGAACTCGTCCAAGCGGGCAAAATCCGCGCCTATGGCCTGTCCAACGAAACTCCGTGGGGCGTGATGGCGCACCTGCGCGAAAGCGCGCACAGCCAGCGCAGCCGCGCCGTTTCCATCCAAAACCCCTACAACCTGCTCAACCGCAGCTACGAAGTCGGCCTCGCCGAAGTGTCATTACGCGAAAACATCGGCCTGCTCGCCTACTCGCCGCTCGCCTTCGGCCTGCTCAGCGGCAAATACCGCACAAAACCGTGGCAACCCGAGTGGCGCATCGCCCGCTTTGAGCGCTTCACCCGCTACACCAAGCCGCAAGCATTCGCTGCGGTGGAGCGCTACGCCGCAGTCGCCGAACAGGCCGGACTCAGCCTCACCCAAATGGCGCTGGCGTTTGTGAACAGCCGCCCGTTCGTCACGTCCAACATCATCGGCGCGACCACGCTCGACCAGCTCGCCGAAAACATCGCCAGCATCGACATCACCTTGAGCGACGACACCCTCGCCGCCATTGACACCATCCACGCCGACATCAGCAACCCATGCCCATGACCCCCCGCGAAATCAGCATCGACCTGCCCCACATCCGCCTCGCCGGCCAGCGCTGGGGCGACGGCGAACACATCGTCCTCGCCCTGCACGGCTGGCTCGACAACGCCGCCAGCTTCGCCCCGCTCGCGCCGCACCTCATAGATGACAACACCTCGCTCATCGCCCTCGAATTTGCCGGACACGGCCGCAGCGCGCACCGCCCGCTCGGCGCGGGCTACCACTTCACCGACCATATGCGCGACGCCATGTACGCCGCCGAAACGCTGGGCATCGAAAAAATCGACTTCGTCTGCCACTCGCTCGGCGCGGCGGTCGCCAGTATGCTCGCGGGCACCTTCCACGACCGCATCGCGCGCCTCGTCTGCATCGAATGCTACGGCACGCCGTACGTCTCCGACCACAACGACCTGCCGGAGCGGATGCGCGAGCGGCTGCTGACGATGGACTACATGAACCCGCGCAGCACCCGCCACTACGACGACCTCGCGCCGCTCATCGCCGCGCGCATCAAGGCAGGCGCGATGCACCCCGCAAGCGCCGAACGCCTCGTACGCCGCAACCTCATCAAAGAAGCACAGGGCTACCGCTTCATCAGCGACAAACGCCTCACCGTGTGGCAACCGATGATGCTCTCCGAAGAACAAGTACAAGAATTCATCCCGCGCATCACCGCGCCCGTCCTGATGATCGAAGGCAACCAGGGCTTCACCGCGCACTGGCATTACCTGCCCGAACGCTACCGCCTGACGCAGGACATCCGCGTTGCCAAACTCGACGGCGGCCACCACCTGCACATGGACCATCCCGAAGCCGTCGCCGCCGCCATCAAACAATTCTGGCAGGAAAAGCCGCTGCCATAATGGATTACATAACTATGCGAAACAAAAAAGGATTCAGCTATAACGACAAATTCCACTGCGATGTGCTGCTATTTCGCGGCATCGCCGTTGGCGTTAACAAAAGCCGCACCGTCCATACCGAAATAAGCGGGGGCGGCGGCAGTATTCGTACCGGTATAGATGGAAAAGTGTACGGCGGTACCAGCGGAATACGTTCTACCACGCAAACCCATATCTACGACAAATTCTTCCTGCGCAACCAAACGAGCGGCAAAGAAGAAGACTTTTCATTGACAGACTGGGACATTCCGCTACGCGACGGACACGATGCCGCAGTTGCCTGGGTTGTTCCCCATGGCAATAACCAGGGGCCATACATCGCCTTGCACAACTACACCCTGCAAAAAACCACCTGGCGCGCCGACCTGCTGCCGCAAATGTTTCAAATTAAAAAACCGATTTATCTGTGGGTATTAAATGTCATTGTCTGTATAGCTTGTTTTATTATGGCCAATAACATGACGAAATGGATTTCCGATGGTTGGCTATTCTCTTTATTTATGATTGCAGTAGCTTTTTGTAGCGCCTTTTACCTCAATGACAAACTCTACCAACTTATGTGTGGCGCGCGCGACGCCGAAATCGAAGCCGCGCGTAAAGCACTCTCCGACCGCGTCGTACAAATGATGAACGAAGCCAAACCCTGACCTTCCCTCCAATATACATACACATGAGCGCTCAACGTGTATGTAAAACCCAAAAAGGAACCCCATGAAAACCCCGCTCCTCCTCGCCCTCCTTCTGGCCGTCCCGCTCGCCCATGCCGATGACGACACCGCCCAATGCGACCGCGCCGCCGACCCGCTGCACCCCGGCAACCCGTCCGGCGTGCGTGGCGTCGAACAACCGCCACGCTTTGACGACGACAACACCGCCTGGGACACACTGCGCCTTGCCTGCGAAAACAGCTACGCCGCCCACCCGGACACCCCGCGCTACGCCTACCAGCTCGCCCGCCTCTACCAGGCACGCGACTACAACGTCTCCGCCGAAAAATACCTGAAAACCGCCGCCGAACAGGGCGACCCGCTCGCACAAAACGCCTACGGCAACACCCTGAACGAACAAGGCTATGACGGCACAGACTGGCTGGAAAAAGCCGCCGCACAAGGGTTCGTCCCGGCGATGGAAGCCCTCGGCGACCACTACCACGACGAAGAAAACAGCGACCCCGACCAGGCACGCGACTGGTACCAAAAAGCCGCCGAAGCCGGCAGCGCCCGCGCCGCCTGGAAACTGGGCGACCTCCTGCAAGCCGAACAACCCGAACAGGCGCGCGACTGGTACCAAAAAGCCGCCGCGGGCGGTGAACTGCACGCCGCGCTGCGCCTCGGCGACCATTACCGCGACAGCGACCCCGCCAAAGCGCGCACCTATTACCAAGCCGCCACCGCCCTCGGCGAAGCCGAAGCCCACTACAAACTCGCCGAACTGCTGCGACAAAGCGAGCCCAAAACCGCGCGCGAACACTACCGCAAAGCCGCACTCACCAACTACGACAGCAGCAAAAGCGACGCCAAAGCGGCCACCGCCCTCGGCGACATCTACCGCCACGGCGAAAACGTGCCGCAAAACCTGACTGAAGCCTACAGCTGGTACAGCATGGCGGGCAGCATCCCGGCAAACATGGCGCTGGCGGCAATGTTCGAGAACGGCGAAGGCGTTGCGGCCGACCGCGAACGCGCGCGCCTGCTCTATCAGCGCGTTAGCGAAAACTACGACTATCAAATCGAACCCAACCCGCAGGACACCCCCGCCGTCGCCCTGGCCTACCAAAAACACGCTGACCTCGCCGACGCCGACACCCCGGCAGAAGAACGCAAGGCGGACTACCGCCAGTCGCTGCGCCTCGGCAACGACGCCGCCATCGAAAAAATGCGCGCCCTCGGCGAAACGCCGTACGACATCAACCAAATCCTCAACGAACGGCGACAACTGCGCGGCGAATAAAGCGCGCATGAAACCCGCCATTCTTGACATCCCGCACGCCGGACAAACCTGGCGCATCCACTGCCGACCGCCGCGGCGCAACAACCGCCGCCTGCGTCTGACCGTAGAAGCCGACGGCAACATCTACCTCTCGCACCCGCCGCGCAGCAAGACAGAAGACATCCTGCGCTTCATCCACGAACACCTCGACTGGCTGGCCGCGCGCGCCCGCTCGCTGGAAACACAGGCGGCGCGTCCCTCGCCCTACGCCGACGGCAGCACGCACTGGCTCCTGGGCGTGCCGCTGCGCCTCGTGCTGCGCGACACCGCCGCGCGCGACATCCACCGCGCAGGCGACAGCCTGATTGCCGTCCGCAGCGACGCGGCGACACTTGCCGCCGCCTTCCGCCGCTTCCACCAGACACAAAGCGCCGCCCATTTGCCCGGCATGGTCGCGTTTGAAGCGGCGCGCTGCCCGTGGGTACGCGCACTGCCGCCGCTGCGGTACCGCGCGATGCGCCGCAGTTGGGGCAACTGCCGCCGCGACGGCATCCTCACCCTGAATACCCGCCTCATCCAGTATCCGCCCGCGCTAATCGCGCACGTCATCATTCACGAACTCTGCCATTTACAGGAACACAACCACAGCCCCGCCTTCTACGCGCTGATGCAGGCGGTGCAGCCGGACTGGCGGGCGCGCAAGACAGCGCTGGAACACTTCCGCCGGGAGCACGGCACGCTGATGTGAGCACCGGCATCTGCCCACTGCCCGCACCCGCCGGGATGAGCCAATCGGCGTACAATGCCCGCACCACTTATTACTACGGAGACACACCATGAAAACCGCATACACCGGCGCCCGCATCTATCACCGCGACGTGCTGCTCGAAGGCCACGCCCTGCTCGTGGAAAACGACAAAACCCTCGCCGTTGCCGCCACGGGCGACATCCCGGCAGACGCCACCGTGCATCACCTCGGCGGTGGCATCCTTACCCCCGGCTTCATCGAAACCCAGGCAAACGGCGGCGGTGGCTACCTCGTCAATGACCGCTTCGACGCCGACGGCCTCGCCCACATCCTCGCCGCGCACCGCCAGTTTGGCACCGTCGCCATGCTGCCGACCTTCATCACCGACGCCAAAGACAACTACCACCGCGCCATTGCATCCATCGCCGACGCCACGCGCCGCGTGCCGGGCATCCTCGGCGGCCACTTTGAAGGGCCTTTCCTCAGCCCGGAAAAAAAAGGCACGCACAACCCCGCTTACCTGCGCGTGCCAGACGAAAGCGACTTCGCCTGTTTTGAAAAACACGCGGACGCGCTGCAACACAGCATCGTCTCGCTTGCGCCGGAGCGCGTCCCCGCAGGCACCGTCCGCCGCCTGCGCGCGCTCGGCCTGCGCGTCAATGCCGCGCACACCATGGCCAGCAAAGCCGATATGCAACGCGCCTGGACAGAAGGCCTCGGCGGCGTCACCCACCTCTACAACGCGATGCCGCCGCTCGCCGGGCGCGACCCCGCCGTTATCGGCAGTGCCGCCGAACTGCGCCTCTACTGCGGCATCATCGCCGACGGCGTCCACAGCGACCCGTATTCGCTCGCCGCCGCCTGCAAACTCATCGGCAAAGACCGCCTTATCCTCGTCACCGACTCGATGCACACCATCGGCACGGATATCCGCGAATTTACCCTGCCGGGCGGGGTGCGCGTCTTCGTCGAAAAAGACCGCCTGGTCAACGAACACGGCTCGCTTGCCGGCGCGCACGTCACCCTGCTGCAATGCGTGCAAAACGCCATCCGCTACATGCACCTCGCGGTAGAAGACGCGCTCGGCATGGTCATCACCAACCCCGCGCGCTACCTTGACCGCCCTGATCTGGCGCGCATCACCCGTCGCGATGTGAACGACGTGCTGTGGCTGAGCGATGCAATGCAGTTGCAGGCATTACCGACCACATAACATCACCCCGCTTCACCACAACCAAGAGAGGTCCTTATGAAAACCACGACACCACTGACGATTGCCTTGCTCTCCCTCAGTGCTCTCGCCGCCTGTGGCGGTGGTGGAGGCCGCGAAAACTTTATCGCACCGCCACCGCCGGAAACCCCTGCTATGCCGGATGCCTCGGACAGCTCGACCGCCACCCCGGCGCCGACGACGGAAGATCCGCGTAGCTATTGGACCAAAGAGCGGATGCAAAATGCCCAACCCGCGCCAATGCCGGGAATGCCATAAATACTGGCGTCGCCAAGCGGCGTGATTACCGGATT
Organism: Cardiobacterium sp.; assembly: GCF_057314735.1. NCBI lineage: Bacteria > Pseudomonadati > Pseudomonadota > Gammaproteobacteria > Cardiobacteriales > Cardiobacteriaceae > Cardiobacterium > Cardiobacterium sp. The sequence continues at coordinate 39,900 of NZ_DBHKZK010000018.1, read as the reverse complement.
TGCCGCTGATGCGATAGCTTCAACCCCTCACTTATAAAGCGAGGGGTTTTTTATGGTGTCTAACTTCATTCACGACAAAACTTGCCAAGCGAGGCGTATAGGAAAAAATGGAGGCTATTAGCCTTCTTTGACGGAGAAATAATCCTTTATAAACATTATCTTATTCACCTTTCTCATCCCGTGATGACACCCCACTGCGCTTTAAGTCGGCAAATTTTCCGTCCAGCAGATTGGTGGTGTTGTGGATGCCCAAACCGGGATGCGCCTCAAAGGTAAACAGGTAGTCCAGATTCCGTTTCAGGCTCAAATACGCACTCCTCAGCTGCTTGTGCGTGTAGTGCGACCTGCCGCTTTCCTCATTGACCGTCCGTTCGTTGAGAAAGCCCTGATGTTGCTCAAACCACGCTTGCAGGGCGCTTTGGAAGGCCACCTTGCCGCTGGCCTTTCAGCGTTAGCGCCAGCTGCCACAACGCCTTGCCAGCTGCCGTTTTCGGGTTGCGTGTCAGATAGCGGCTGACGGTTTTGACCTGATGAAACTGGCACAGTTGCGCGGGAATCTCCGGGAACAGCTGCAACAATCCTTTCCGTCCGTCGCAAACAATGCTCTGTATTGCAATGCCTTTTTCCCGCAAATCGTTCAGCGCTTCGGCATAGAGGGCGTTGGTTTCGTGTTTGACTTCACGGACGGAAAGGACTTGCCCGCTGATGCTGTCCATCAGCACCATCACACCGAAACTGCGCCCGAAGTAAGTGGTGTCCATGATGATGTTGGCTTTGGCAGGCTGCGGGAAGGTTTCCCGGATGCGCGCCCTGCGCAGATGGCGGTAGATGGTCTTGCAGCTACAACCGTGTTGCGCGGCGAGCTGGGCGGCAGTCTGCTTGCCCGCGCTGTAGGCTGTCCAAAGTTCATCGCTTTGGTGACGCCTGCTACCGTCAAATTGCCTGCCACAGTTGCAGCATTTATAGCGTTGTTGGCTGTTGCGCCGCCCGTTCTTTTTGACCTTCTTCGAGCCACAGAAAAAGCATTTTTTGTGTTCAAAGGTTTTGACCCCGCTTAAAGCCTTGCAGCATAAGGCTTACAGCGTTTTTGAGCCTCCATTTTGTCCTATACGCCCCCATTTCTTCTGGCAACCGTACTGCGACCGCAACGAAGGCCTGCTGCCGCAGGGCGGCGGCGAGCGCGTGCAGATGGACCTTTCCGCGCTGAAAAAAGCGCCTGTGTTCTACATGGTGCTGCCGTTCCTGCCGATTGCCGGGATGCTCGTCTTCGACGGCAAAATCGAAATCGGCGGGCGCGTCATGCCGGAAATGTCGCTCGGCGCAGTGGTCATCCTCACGCTCATCATCAGCCTCATCATCGAATACTGCCGCAACCCGCGCGCCAAAGACCTCTACGAAGGGCTGGAAGTCGCCTACCAGGAAATGGGCGCGGCGTTCGCGGGCGTAGTCATCCTCCTCATCGCCGCCGGAGTTTTCGCCGAAGGACTGAGCAACATCGGCTTCGTCGATGAAATGATTGCGCTGGTGGAAAAAAGCGGTGCAGCCGGGGTGACGATGATGTTCGCGCTGGTTGGCGTGACGCTGTTGGTGGTGGTCGCTTCCGGTTCCGGCAACGCCGCCTTTTACGCCTTTGTCGAAATCGCGCCGAAAATGGCGACCAAACTGGGCATCAACCCCGCCTACCTCATCCTGCCGATGCAACAGGCGTCCAACGTTGGCCGTACCCTGTCGCCGGTATCCGGCGTCATCGTCGCCGTCAGTGGCGCGGGCGACCTCTCGCCGATGCTGCTGGTCAAGCGCACCGCCATCCCGACTATCGCCGCGCTCGCCGTCATCGTGCTCTACACGCTGATATTCGTGCCGCTGCATTTGCCTGCGGTTGCGCCATAAACCTAACAGCTCCAGGCGTTACACACCATAAAAAAACCGCCCCGAAGGGCGGTTTTTTTTGCAGGCGGGGAATGCTTACAGCACGCCCATGCCGACCAGCGCTTTCCACCAGGCGAAGCCGATGGTGACGTGGATCAGCAGGTTGCCGAAGGCAAAGACCGCGCCGACTATCCACCACGATTTGATGTCGTTGTAGCCTGCGCCGTAGATGACGGGCGCCGGGCCGGAGCCGTAGTGGGTGAGCGCGCCGCCGTAGCAGTTGGAGAAGAGCAGACCGAGCGCGAGCAGGGTCGGGTCGGCACCGGCGGCAAGGCCGACAGCGGCAAACACCGGCACCATCGCCGCGATGTAGGCACCGCCGGAGGCGAAGAGGTAGCGCACCGCAACACTCATGAAGAGGATGATGATGGTGGCGATGGTGCTGCTGATGCCACCAAAGTTGAGGTTGGCCTGCATGGTGGCGGAGAGCCAGTCAAAGAAGTGGGCTTTTTCCAGCACGCCGGAGAGACCGAGCAGGCCACCGTACCAAACGAGGGTGTTCCAGGCGCCCTTGTTTTTCAGCATATCGTCCCAGACAAGCACACCGCAGATAACGAGCAGGGTCATGATGCTGATGGCGGTGGTGGAGGCTTCCTTGATGCCGATTTTTTCACCGAGCGCCCAGGAGAGGACAGCGAGGATGAAGAGGCCGAGCAGGGTTTTTTCGCGCACGGTCATCGGGCCGAGTTCTTCCAGGCCTTTCTTCGCAATCGCCTTGTTGTCCAGCTTCTTCAGCTCCGGCGGGCAGATGAAATAAACCACCAGCGGGGTGAGGAAGAGGCAGATGAGACCGGGAACGGAGGCGGCGTAGAACCATTGCGGCCAGCTCAGCAGGAAGGGATGGCTTGAGCCATAAACCTTGCCGATGAGTTCCATCGCCAACATATTCGGCGCCATCGCGGTGATGAAGAAATAGCCGGTGGTTTTGACAACCATGTAGGTGTTGAGCAGCAGGTAGCGTCCGGCCTTGCGCGGGCTGGTGTCCGGCTCCGAGCCGAGCGAGACGGCGACCGAGTTCATGATGGGGAAGATGATGCCGCCGGCGCGTGCCGTGACCGACGGCATTGCCGGGGAGATGAGCAGGTCAAGGCAGGCATTGACGTAGCCGAGGCGCAGGGTGGTGCTGCCGAGCCCGCCGATGAGCAGGTAGGCGATGCGTTTGCCGAGGCCGGTCGCAACGAAGGCGGTACTCATCGCAAAGGCGGCGAAGACCAGCCAGGTAGTGCTGGATTTATAGCCGTTGAGAACGTCTTTTTCTTTCAGCACGACGTCAACCGCTTTTTGCGCTTCGCTGTCAAACCATTGTTCGCCCGGCGCAACGCCGATGGCGATGGAGGCGAGGGAGACGCCCGCGAGCAGGATGATGGGTAGCGGGAAAACTTTGAGGATGATGGCAATGATGGTGGCGATGTAGATGCCTGCCAGATGCCAGCCGATGTTGGTCAGGCCTTCCGGCGCGGGAAAGATATACGTCGCCGCGATAATCGCGATCAGGATGAGGTAGTGGATGGCTTTTTTGGTACTCATAGAGGGGTTCCAAGGTTGGGGGTGAAGTGTTGGCCGCACCAGGCGGTGAGGGCGAGCAGGTCGGCGCTGCCGCCCGCGCTCAGGCGACGGCTGGCGCAGTCGCGGGCATAGGCGGCGATGGCTTCGCTCAACTGCGCCTCGTCGGCAAGGCGCGCGCGGTCTGCGAGCAGGGTGCGCGCCCAGTGTTGGTGCGCGCGCAGGCCGTCAAGGCCGACGCGGGCAAGGGTGTTGCTGTCGTCATTGACCGCATAGAGGGTAACGAGCGCCAGCAACAAGGCGCGGCGGCTGTTGCCGTCTGCTGTCAGCGCTTGCCGGTAAGCAGGCAAGGCATGGCTGCTGACGGTGGCATAGCCACTTGCCGCTTCGCCGCGCGCGCCGCCGATGCCGTGCCGTGCGTAGCCGCGTTTGCCGGCGCTGTCGTCGCCCGGCTGGTGCAGCTCGGCAAGCAGCCCGGCGCAGATGGCACGCACGTCGGCTTGCACATCGGCGAGCGTTGCCCTGCCCGCTTCGGCAAGGCGTTTGCCCAGCGCAGCCGCGACCACGCCAAAGGCAAAGATGGCGCCTTTGTGGGTATTGACGCCGCCGGTTGCCGCGCGCATCGCCGCTTCTGCCGCGATGCCGATGGGGCGGATGGCAGCGAGCATGGCGGGGCTGGCAGGGTGTCCGGCGAAGATCATGCCGCAGGCGGCACAGTCGCCGAGGAAGGGCGCGATGGCATCAGCGCTTGTGAGGAACAGGGCAAGGTTCATGTCGCCGTGGCCGCCGTTGTGCGCGGCATCGACCAGCCCGGCTTTCGGCGTCAGCGTCGCTTCCGTTATCAGCGCCTGGCGCATCGTCGCCGCTATCGCTTGTGTCTGTTGGTGCAGGCGGTAGCGGTGGGCGATGTCCGCTTGCAGCTCGTCGATGCTGTGGCGACGGGCGCGGGCGCAGGTTTTGGCGTCGTCGTCGCAGATGAGACAGCGGCGCGGCGGCAAGCCGAGCTCGCGGCGCGAGACGGGGTTGCCGTCGCGGTCGATGATGTCGATGTCCCACAGGCGCGCGAGTGGCGCGCGGTTTTCCAGCGCAATGACCCGCTTTTTCCAGTCGCGTGCGTCGCCGTCGAGCAGGTAAAGCGCGTGATGCCCGCCGTCGTCCACCGCTTCCAGCCGCGCGCGGGCATCGCTGATGTGTGGGCGTAGCGCATTGAGCGCGGCGGTGAAAATGGCGTCCAAAAGCGGGCTGCGTTTGACCGCACCGGGCGCGACCAGGGTAAGCGAGAGCAGCACACCGCCTTGTTGCAACATCGCCTGTTGCCGCGCCACACGGGCATCGCGCGCGGCGAGGACGGCGTCCAGCGCGACCGCCTTGCCTTCAGCGGCAGGCAGGACGGTGGCAACGGGGCGGTAGTGCAGGGTGTGGGGCATGGGGTTGGCTTATGTGCTGGTTGAATGGCTATTTAATGGCGGGTGCTGTATTCAGTAACCCCACCCCAGCCCTCCCCCACAGGGGGAGGGGGTTGCTCCGTTGTTTTTTGAACCCTTGTTTCCTTCGCGGATATTGCGATGCATGAACCCATGCGTGAAATTCCGCCGATCTGCCCCCTCCCCCCGTGGGGGAGGGTTGGGGTGGGGTTCATCGCGGCTAAACCGGTGTTATTGCGCATTCTGTTCTTCCAGTTTGTGCAGGATGGCGGTAAGTACCGCTTCTGTCTGTTGCAAGACTTCGTTGTTCCAAAACCGCAATACGGTAAAGCCACGCTGTTGCAAGTAGCGGGTGCGCTGCGCGTCGCAAGCAGTCTGTTCAGCGTGTTGTCCGCCGTCAATTTCGATTGCCAGCTTCGCTTCGATACAGACAAAATCAAGGATGTATGTACCCAACGGCTGCTGGCGGCGGAATTTGTACCCGGCCAACCTCTTGCCGCGCAGATGCCGCCAGAGGCGCTGTTCGGCAAGGGTCATGTTTTGCCGTAATTGTCGTCCGTTGGCGGTGATTTGCGGGTTGGCGTAGGTAAAGAGGCGGTTGGTCATGGTGTTTGGTTTGCTGACTATTTGACAACGAGGTATGCGGACGAACCCCACCCCCGTCCCCTCCCCCACGGGGGGAGGGGGGAAATCGCGGTGCGACCCACACTCATCCTTCCCCCCGCGAGAATAGGGAAATCGCGGTGCGCCCCACCCCGGTCTTCCATACAGGGGAATCGCGGTGCGAACCACCCCGTCCCGGGTAAAACGGTGGCATTTCACGCATGGGTTCACGCATCGCAATATCCGCGAAGAAAACGAATGTTCAAAAACAACGGAACAGCCCCCCTCCCCCGGTGGGGGAGGGGATGGGGGTGGGGTTCATTCGCGGCTAAACCGATGTTATTGCGCATGCTGTTCTTCCAGTTTGTGCAGGATGGCGGTGAGTACCGCTTCTGTCTTGGGAATCGCTGCTTCAATCCGCCACCTGATAGACGGTGTCGATGACGCTGCCGTCGCGGTAGCGCACGATGGCGACCGGTTTGTCGGTGAAGCGGATTTTTTCCGGTTTGCCGGTCAGCGCGATGGCGCGCTGGTAGAGGTCTTCTATGGTCGTCAGTTCAACTCCGGCGTCGCGCAGGCGCTGCGCCAGTTGCGGACGGCGCGGGTTGACGGCCACGCCGTGGTCGGTGATGAGCACGTCGATGTGTTCGCCCGGGGTGATACAGGTGATGACTTCATCTACCACGGTGGGGATGCGGCCACGTACCAGCGGGGCGACGATGATGGCAAGGCGCGCGTTGGCGGCGGTGTCGCAGTGCCCGCCGGAGGCGCCGCGCAGTACGCCGTCCGAGCCGGTGAGGACGTTGACGTTAAAGCCGGTGTCGATTTCCAGCGCGCTCAGGACGACGACGTCGAGTTGTTCGACCGATGCGCCTTTGGAGCCGTAGTTGGCGTACTGGTTGGCGCTGATTTCGATGTGGTTCGGGTTGCGCGCCAGGGATTTGGCGGCATCGGCGTCAAAGCTCTGTACGTCCAGCAGTTTTTTGATGAGCCCTTTTTCGTGCAACTGCACCATGGTGGCGGTGATGCCGCCGAGGCCGAAGCTGGCGGTGATGTTGTCGCGGCGCATTTTGTCTTCGAGGAAGCGGGTAACGGCGAGTGATGCGCCGCCGGTGCCAGTTTGCAGCGAGAAGCCGTCGTAGAAGTAGCCGGATTTGGCGATGACTTCGGCGCAGCGGCGGGCGATGAGCAACTCGCGCGGGTTGGTGGTCATGCGCGTTGCGTCCGCGCCGATTTTCGCCGGGTCGCCAACGGCATCCACCTGCACGATGTAATCGACTTCGTCCTGGGCGATGCTGTGCGGCGCGGTCGGGAAGGTTTCAATCGCTTCGGTGAGCAGCACGACTTTGTCGGCGTATTGCGCGTCGGTCATGGCGTAGCCGAGCGAGCCGCAGACGCTTTGTCCGTGCTGGCCGTTGGCGTTGCCGAAGGGGTCGCAGACCGGCACGCCGAGGAAGGCGACGTCAATTTTCAGCTCGCCGCTTTTGACGAGGTGGACGCGGCCGCCGTGCGAGTGGATTTGTACCGGCTCTTTGAGAATGCCGGCGGAGATGGCATCGGCCAGTTTGCCGCGCAGGCCGGAGGAGTAGAGTTTGCTGACCACGCCGTTTTTGATGTGCTCAACCAGCGGCGCGTGCACGCCGGTGAGCGAGCTGGAGGCGACGGTGAGGTTTTTGAAGCCCATGCGCGCCAGCACGTCCATCACCATGTTGACGGTGTAGTCGCCGCCGCGGAAGCCGTGGTGGAAGGAGACGGTCATGCCGTCCTTGAGGCCGCAGGCGCGTACCGCGTCTTCGATGCTGGCCAGCACTTTGCGCGGCGCGCGTTCGCCGAAGACGACTTTTTTCTCGCGCACGGCGAAGGGTTTGAGGTTGTTGGCTGCGGCGAGTCCGCCTTTGACCCGTTGTTCTCTGTTCATGTTTATTCCTCCCGGATTCCAGATGCGGCGGCGCGTTGCAGCACCAGTTTGGCGCGCTCGATGATGGGGCTATCGACCATTTTGCCGTTGAGCGAGACGACACCAGAGCCGTTGCGTTCGGCTTCTTCGGCGGCGGCAATGACCCGCTCGGCGTGGTCCACTTCTTTCTGCGTCGGCGCGAACAGGTTGTGAATCAGCACAATCTGGTTCGGGTTAATCAGCGATTTGCCGTCAAAGCCCAATTGCTTAATCAGCGACGCTTCGCGCAGGAAACCTTCTTCGTTGCGCGCGTCGGAATAGACGGTGTCAAACGCCATCAGGCCGTTGGCACGAGCGGCGTGCAGGATGCTGCTGCGCGCAAAGAGCAATTCGATGCCCTCCGGTGAGCGCTCTGTTTTCATGTTGCGTACATAGTCTTCCGCGCCCAGGGCAATGCCCATCAGGCGCGGCGAGGCTTTCGCGATGTCGTTCACCGCGAGAATGCCCTGCGCCGATTCGATTGCGGCGAGCAGTTGCGTGCTGCCAACGGCGCGGCCGCAGGCTTTTTCGATTTCGCTAATAGCGGCGTCCATGTCGATGATGTCCTGCGCGCTGTCGGTTTTCGGCAGGCGGACGATGTCGGTGCCGGCGCGCACTACCGCGTTCAGGTCAAGCAAACCAAACTCAGAGGCGAGCGGATTGACGCGCACCACCGTTTCCAGCTCGCGGTAAAGCGGGTGTTGCAGGGCGTGTGCAACCAGCATCCGCGCGGTGTCCTTCTCGGCAAGCGCGACCGAATCTTCCAGGTCAAACATGATGGAATCGGGCTTGTAAATAAAGGTGTTGCTAATCATCGCCGCGTTGGCACCCGGCACGAACAACATACTTCTGCGCAGTTTCATAGCACTTTCCCCCAATCGACTGGCTCATCGGTGGCGCGTAACAGCGCCGCTTTCAGCCGCGCACGCAGCACACAATCGAGCGCGCCGCGGTCTTCCAGCTTGAGCGCGACCGCTTGCACGCCAAGCTGCGCCAGCACTTCGTGCACGGTGGCGCGGATTTGCGCGTCAAACTGCTTGCCGACGCTGCTGTTTACTTCCAGCGACACGCCGGAAGCGGCGGGCGCGACATAGACCATGACGTCGCTGGACTCGACCGTCCCGGCAACACTCTCTTTGCTGATTAACATAAACACTCCTCTATGCAGGATTACCGAACGCTGCGTACAGGGCAGCGCAAAAACCGCGCTATCTTAGAGAAATTAAAAAACGATGACAATCTCAAAACATCGCCGTTGCGGCAGGTCAAGCGTAACGGGCTGATTTCGCGACAAGCGGGCGCGTCGCTGCACGTAGAAAAACGCCGCTTTGTATAATGCCGCCTTCATTTTCCCGTAACCGGAAGGTCATCATGTATCTCGACAGCGCCGACCCCGCCGCCTTTGCCCGCTATCAGCCGCTGGGCATCCTCAAAGGCATCACCACCAACCCGACCCTGCTTAAAGACAGCCCGCGCCTGGCGCAACTGGACGCCATTCTCGCCCAGCGCCCGCCGCTCTTGTTCGTGCAGGTTCTCGGCGCGACTGCCGCGGAAACGTTTACCGACTACCAACACATCCTCGCCACTTTCCGCAATGCGCCGCTCGGCTTCAAAATTCCCGTCAATTACGCTGGACTTGAAACCATCGCCAAAATGCGCGCGCACCGCCTCGACCTGCCGCTGCTCGGCACCGCCATTTACAGCGCCGAACAGGCGATTCTTGCCGGCATCGCTGGCTGCGATTTCGTCGCGCCTTACATCAACCGCATGGAAAACAACGCGATTGACCCCTACGCCGTCATCGCCAGCGCCCGCCGCTACTACGACAACCACGCCATTCCCTGCCAAATCATGGGGGCGAGCTTCAAAAACAGCGCGCAAATCCTGCGCGCGCTGGACGCGGGCGCACACACCTGCACCATCCCGCCCGACCTGCTGCACGCGATGCTGGAGCAACCGCTGGTGGCAGCGGCCATACAGGCCTTTAACGCCGATGGCGCGGCATAGGGCACGCCAATGCCGCAGAATAAACGGGGAATAACATGAACTTCTTTGGCGGCTTCATTCATTTTTGCCGAAGCCCACTGCTCCTGAAATACAGCACTTACGATGAATGCTGGGGCTATCTCATCATGAGTACGGCGATGTTATTGGTCTTTATCGTTACCGGCGATGCGGAAATCATCTATAAAAAAGGCGTTTATTACGACATCTATGGCCCGGTTAAAACAACTTACTACCCGCCACCGCCAAGGGGCAGCCCAGGCCTCATTATCCGGACGGCAGACAAACAGCGCCTTCATTCCGAATGTATCGGATTGCACGAATACTTGTGCAAAGAACCGAAAATAAAACAGTTTTCCGCAGAATACCGCTTCAGATATATCCCCTATGAACGTAGCGGCGGACAAATCCGCGGTCTCATCATTGCCGTTTACAAGGACGGGGAAGAAGTCTTTGCCAACCAAAAAATTCGCCGCTTTTTCTTCGCCAGAAATCTTGAAACATTTATTGTCGGATGTATGAAATTATTCGCCCTGTGGCTTTTTGTCATGAGCATTATCCGGCTGCGCATCCTGCGCCGGGAAAGAATTGCCAAAGGGATGCGTATCTGATGCCAATCCATCAAACAGACCGCAGGGGTAGTTATAGCAATTCCCCTAAGGGCTGTTTACAATTCGGCGGATAAACGCCTCTCTCGCTGCGCGAACTGTTTCAGTCCCTTTGGGACAAGCATTGCTTGCGAAGCAAGAGAGAGGGTTGGGGTGAGGGCAGCAAACAATTGAAAAATTGGAATTTCGGCTCATCAATAATATCGCACACCCCCTCCCCAACCCTCCCCCGCTGCGGGCTTCGCCCTGCAGGGGAGGGAATTTTTCAATTGCAAACAGCCCCTGACCGCACCCTGAAAAATCATTCCGTCCATGAACCCCGAACTCCTTGACCCCCAACTCTGGCTGAAATATGCCGCCAAATATCCACTGCTGGCATTGCTCGCCCTCATCTGGGCAGGCTTCGTCCTGGATCGCCTCACCTTCAAAAGTCTGCGCCAATTCCTCGGCATCCGCCCGCGCCATTTCCTCAGTCTGCCCGCGATATACACCGCGCCATTTTTCCATGTTGACTGGGCGCACCTGCTCTCCAACAGCATTCCGCTTGCCATCATGGGCTTTTTGAGCGCCAACCTACTGCCGCTGCATAAATACCTGCTGTTGCTGCTGCTTGCAGCGACGGGCAGCGGCCTCGGCGTCTGGCTCTTTGGCCGCAACGCCATCATGCTCGGCGCCTCCGGCCTCGTCTTCGCCCTCTTTGGCTTTCTCCTCGCCAACGCCGCCTTTATCCACGACCCGTGGGCGCTCTATTCCGCCATTGCCGCCTTCCTCCTCTACGGTGGACTGCTGGCGTCGCTGTTCAAATATCAGCCGCAAGTTTCGTGGGCGGCGCACATCTGGGGATTCCTCTCCGGCATCGCCACCGCCTGGTGGTTTGCCGGAGCGCCAATGCCGCGCTAAAGGCTGTTTGCAATTGAAAAATCCCCCACTCCCGCAGACGCCAAATTTTCAAAACCCGCCAGATGGCGGGTTTTCTTTTGCGTGTTATTCCGCGTCGCGGCGCAGGTCAATGTCCTGCAGCGGGATTTTGTGGGTGCGGTAACGCAGCTTGTGGTAGAGGTAGAAGGCGAGGAAGACCGGGATGCCCATGTAGGTGACGACGAGGCGTTTCCAGTTGAGGTCGCCTTTCAGCACCAGTTCGGTGTCCTGGCCGATGATGACCAGCACGCACAGGGTGAGTGCCAAGAGCGGGCCGAAGGGGAACCATTTAGCGCGGTAGCCGAGTTCGCTGAGCGAGCGGCCTTGCGCGGCAAAGGCGCGGCGAAAGCGGTAATGGCTGATGGCGATGCCGAGCCAGGCGATGAAGCCGGTGAGGCCGGAAGCGGCGATGATGTACTGGTCAAACAGGTCTTTGCCGATTTCTTCGTTCAGTTGCAGCAGGAAGAGGCCGAGGATGACGGCAGCGGTGGATGCCAGGGCGATGAGCGGTACGCCGCTGCCACGGGTGGTGCGCGCAAAAACTGGCCAGGCGAGGCCGTCTTTGCCCATCGCGTAGAGCATCCGCACCGAGGCGTACATCCCGGAGTTGCCCGCCGACAGCACGGAGCTGAGGATGACCGCGTTCATCACCGCAGCGGCGAAGGCGAATCCGGCGCGCTCAAAGACGAGTGTGAAGGGCGATTTGGCGATGTTTTCCGCGCCCGCGCCGATGTCCGCGCCGAGCAGCTCGTCGCTGGTGTGCGGGATGAGCAGGCCGATGACGAGGATGGCGAGGATGTAGAAGATGAGGATGCGCCAGAAAATTTGTTTGACCGCTTTCGGGATGCTTTCTTCCGGGTTGGCGGTTTCGCCGGCGGTGATGCCGATGAGTTCTGTCCCCTGGAAGGAGAATCCGGCGATGAGGAAGACGCCGAGGATGGTGAGGAAATGGCCGCCCGCGCCGTCACCGAGGAAGGGGCCATCGCCCGCAGTGAAATTGCTGAAGCCGACGTACTCGCCGCCGAGGATGCCGAAGATGGTCAGTGTACCGATGCAGAGGAAGATGATGACGGTGACGACTTTGATGAGCGCGAACCAGTATTCGGATTCGCCGTAGGCGCGCACGGAAAAGGCGTTCAAGAGGCAGATGAGGCCGAAGAAGATCAGGCTCCAGCCCCACGGCGGCAGGAAGCGCAGCGGCTCCCAGTAGGTGATGACGACGGCGGCGATGGAGACGTCCACCGCGACGGTGATGACCCAGTTGAACCAGTAGTTCCAGCCCAGCGCAAAGCCAAGCGAGGGATCGACGTAGCGCGAGGCGTAGGTGGCAAACGAGCCGGAAGTCGGCAGCCAGGTCGCCATTTCGCCGAGCGAGGTCATGAGGAAATAGACCATCAGGCCGATGGCGGCGTAGGCGACGAGCGCGCCGCCGGGGCCGGCGTCGTGGATGGCGCTGCCGCTTGCCATAAAGAGGCCGGTGCCGATGCAGCCGCCGATGGCAATCATCGACAGATGGCGGGTTTTCAGGTGGCGTTTCACCTGGGTATTGGGGGAAGTGTCTGTCATTTCAGTCCTTCTTTTGGATGGTGGAATTTATACATACACCTGAGCGCTCAGGGTGTATGTAAACGGGGTTATGGATGGCTCCCGGTACTATTTTGGAAAGCGCCTTTCGCAGATGGGGTATTGATTCATGCCTGACATCGTTTTTTGTCGCGCTGCGGGTTATTGGCTGCCCCCACCCCATCCCTCCCCCACGGGGGAGGGAGCCTTTCCGCTGTTTGACAGGCTTTCGTTTTCTGTACGAACAGCAAACAGCCGAAACAGGAGATGAAAGCCCATGTATGCAATTTCGTCGAATCATCCTTCCCACGGCGGAAAAGTGAATCACAGGGCGTTTGCGATTATGCCCGTTGCGGGCGTCATTCTGCGGGCATACGCAGGTCAGATCCCTCCCCCGTGGGGGACTGGAACAGCTCGCGCGTAGTGCGAGAGAGCTGGGGTGGGGGCAGCAAACAACCCGCGCAGCGACCGACCATATACAAAACGCCGCAAACAATCTCAATGCCCCTTCTTCACCGGCCGTTGCCAGCCGCTGATGGTTTTCTGCTCGCTGCGCGTCAGCGCCAGTTGCTCCGCCGGGACGTCTTTGGTGATGACCGAACCGGCGCCGATGGTCGCGCCGTCGCCGATGTTCACCGGGGCGACCAGCGCGCTGTTGGAGCCGATGAAAACGCGGTCGCCGAGGGTGGTGCGGTACTTGTTGGCGCCGTCGTAATTGCAGGTAATCGTCCCCGCACCGATATTGACCGTGCTGCCGAGGGTGGCGTCGCCAATGTAGCTCAAGTGATTAACCTTGCTGCCGCGGCCGATAACCGCCGCCTTGGTTTCGACGAAATTGCCGATGCGTACCCCTTCGGCCAGCACCGTTTTCGGCCGCAGCCGCGCGAACGGCCCGACTTGCGCGTTCGCCCCCACCTCGCAATGCTCCAGCCGCGAATGACTGTAAATGCGCGCACCGCTGGCGATGGTGCAACTGTCCAGCACGCAGCCGCTTTCAATATACACATTGTCGCCGAGGCTGACCGCGCCTTTCAGCACCACATTCGCCTCAATCACCACATCGCGCCCGGCGCTGACCGTGCCATGCACATCAATCCGCGCCGGGTCAATCAAGGTAACGCCCGCCTCCAGCAGCGCCTGCGCCTGCCGCTGCCGCCACACCGCTTCCGCCTGCGCCTGCTGCGCGCGGGTGTTGATGCCCATCGTCTCGGCGCTGTCGGCGGCGGGAACGGTCACGACGCGCCAACCGGCGGCGACGTGCAGCGCGATGAGGTCGGTCAAATAAAACTCGCCGGCGGCGTTGTAATCCTGCAATTGCGGCAAATAGCGGCGGAGATACTCGCTTTTCACCGCCATCATCCCGGTGTTGATTTCACGGATGGCGCGCTCGGTGTCGCCCGCGTCCTTTTCCTCAACAATGGCAGTCATCTCGCCCGCCGCATTGCGCACGATGCGCCCGTAACCGTGCGGGTTTGCCACCACCGTGGTCAAGAGGGCAAAGCCGTTTTGCTGTCCCGCCTCCAGCAGCCGTTGCAGCGTCTCCGCGCGCACCAGCGGCGTGTCGCCATAAAGGATGAGAACCAGATCGGCGCGGGCGATGTCATCCAGCGCCATCTGCACCGCGTGGCCGGTACCGCGCTGCTCCGCCTGCAAAATCCAGCGCAACTGCGGCCAGGCGGGGGCGATGCAGGCGCGCAACTGCTCGCCCTGATGGCCGTAAATCACCGCGCTTTCCGTCGGCGCGAGCACTTGCAGCGTCTCCAGCAAATGCACAATCATCGCCTTGCCGCCGACCGGCTGCAAAACCTTGGACTGGGCGGAGTGCATACGTTTGCCTTGACCGGCAGCGAGAATGAGGGCGAGCGTCTTCATGTGGATTCCTTGTGGATGACGTGTGAGTAACTATTGTAACGAAAGCGCCGCTGTTGTGGGATTTTAGCCCTCAAAATTTACTTTCTTTGTGATGAATGTGAATGCGGGTGTTAAAATACGCACATCTCCAGTGAGTTTCTGGTGAAAATCTGATTAAAGGAGCACAATTTTATGAAAAGACAAGAGAATCTCGAACGCGCCAAAAGCGCAGAAACCTGGGACGTCGTCGTCATCGGTGGCGGCGCGACCGGCCTCGGCATCGCCGTTGATGCCATTACCCGCGGATTCTCTACCCTGCTGCTGGAGCGCCGCGACTTCGCCAAAGGCACCTCCAGCCGCAGCACCAAACTCGTGCACGGCGGCGTGCGCTACCTCGCGCAAGGTTATGTCGATCTCGTGCGCGAAGCATTGCGCGAACGCGGCCGCCTCGCGAAAAACGCGCCGCACCTCTTCAAAAGCGAAGCCTTCATCATCCCCGGCGAAAAATGGTGGACGGCGCCGTACTACACCTTCGGCCTCTGGCTCTACGACCGCCTCGCCGGCAAACTCGGCATCGGCCACACCCGCTACCTCGGCAAAGCTGAGGCCAACAAACTGCTCGAAGGCGTCAAGCCGGAAAAACTGCGCAACGGCGTCTGCTACTACGACGGCCAGTTTGACGACTCCCGCCTCGCCATCAACCTCGCGCAAACCGCCGTTGAGCACGGCGCGGCGGTGGTGAACTACTGCGAAGTCATCGGTCTCAACAAAAACGAAGCAGGCAAAATCAGCGGCGTCAAAGTACGCGACACCCTCTCCGGCGACGAATTTACCGTAAACGCCCGTTGCGTCGTCAATGCGACCGGGGTATTCGCCAATGAAATCAACCATATGGATGACCCGCACTCCGAAGACGGCATCGTCCCCAGCCAGGGCGTACACATCGTCATAGACCGCAGCTTTCTCCCCGGCGATTCCGCGCTGATGGTGCCGAAAACCTCCGATGGCCGCGTCCTCTTCGCCGTGCCGTGGCACGACAAACTCGTCGTCGGCACCACCGACACCCTCGTCAAAAACGCCGAATACGAACCGCTGCCGCTCGAACAAGAAGTGGACTTCATCCTCAACACCGCCAAAGACTACCTCGTCAAGGCACCGACCCGCGCCGACATCCGCAGCGTTTACGTCGGCCTGCGCCCGCTTGCCGCGCCGAAAGACAGCGGCAAAAGCACCAAAGAAGTCTCGCGCAGCCACAAAGTCCACGTTACCCCGTCCGGCATGGTGGACATCATCGGCGGCAAATGGACGACCTACCGGCAAATGGCCGAAGACGCGGTCGATGCCGCCATCAAGGACAAAACCCTGCCGGAAAAACCCTGCCAGACCACCGAACTGAAAATCCACGGCCATGCGCCGGCGGACATGGGCAACCACCTCGGCTACTACGGCAGCGACCGCCCGGCGATAGAAGCGCTTGCCCAGGCTGACGCCAAAGCGGGCAGCAAAATCCACCCGGATCACCCCTTCCTCTACGCCGAAGCCTTGTGGGCGGTGCGCGAAGAAATGGCACAAACGCTGGAAGACGTCCTCGCCCGCCGTATCCGCCTGCTCTTCCTTGATGCCCGCGCCGCGAGTGAGGTCGCGGAAGACGTCGCGCGCTACATCGCTGCCGAACTGGGCAAAGACGAAAACTGGGTACGCCAGCAGACGGAAGATTTCCGCAAACTGTGCAAGCAGTACCACTTCTGATTGCGCCTGCTAACAAAAATCCCCGCTCCGGCGGGGATTTTTCATCTGTGGAAATAGCGATACGCACAAAATTCTGCACAAGGCGCGTCGCCATACATAGATTTGTAAAGATGGCTATAAAATCCGCCCTGCCCCTCCTTCGCAGGCGAGGGGACCGCTATGGCGCAGACGTCGCCAGCCGTGCTTTCAGGTCGTATTCAATCGCAATGCCGGCGACGAGCGAGAAGAGGACGGCGGCGGAGAACCAGTAGATGCCGCTGTGGATTTGTACTTCCACCAACCAGCCGAGCTTCAGGATCATCAGCATTTGCGCGACAAAGAAGACGTCTATCATCGAGAATTTCGCCAGTTTGCCGAGCCAGCTCTGCCAGCGGGCGAGCGCGGCGGGTATTGGCGGGTAGTAGTAGAGGTACGCCGCCATCAGCGCGAATTTGCCGAGCGGAAAGAGGACGCTGAAGGCGAGCAGCAGCAGGCCGAGGCCGAAGGTTTTGTCGGCGAGCAGCGCGCCGATACCGGAGAGGACGGTGAAGGTGTTTTTTACCAGTACCAGTTTTTGTACGGTCATCATCGGCAGCAGGATGCCGGGGATGAAGGCGGCGACGCCCGCGAGGACGATACTCAGCAGGATGAGGCGACGGCGGCGGTTTTCGTGGCGGTTCATGCGACGTCCACCAGCGGCGCGGTTTGCGCCACGCCCGCGAGGCGGTACTGGTAACGGCGGCAGTAGTCCAGCCATTCGGCCAGCGCGCGGTTTTGCGCCCGCTTTGCCGCGCGCTGTTGGCGTATGGGCAGGCCGGCATCGAGCATCGCTTCAGCGAGGCGCGCGTCGTGATAGACGCGGATGCGGTAGTCGGGGGCGAAGCGGCGCTGTTGTCGCTGCGGGTAGAAATGGCCGAGCAGCCATTCGCTGGTGTAGGCGTGGCGGCCAATGCAGCGCAGGTAGATGGCCGCCCGCTGTGGCGCGCGCAGGATGTACCAGGCGTCATCGGCGGGCGGTTGCGGCAGGAGGAGGCGGAAGAGCCAGTAGTTGTGTTCGTAGAGCGATTGCAGCGGCACTTCGTCGCGCTGCATGAATCGCGGGGTTTGCATGGGGTCGGGTCTCCGAAAAAGGGGGCATTGTGGGGACGAACGCCGCCACACGCAAGCCTGCGCGATGCGTTAGAATGCGGCTTTTCAACTGTACAAGGAATCATCTCATGTCCTGGCATTCGCTGATTAAAGACATCCCGGACTATCCGAAAGCGGGCATTATTTTCAAGGATATTACCCCGTTGCTCGCCGACGGCCCCGGCTTCCACGCTGCCATTGAGGAGATGGCGCAGTTCTGCGAGGAAAGCGGCCATCAGCCCGATGTGCTTGCCTGCCCGGAAGCGCGCGGTTTTATTTTTGCCTCCGCCCTGGCGCAGCGCCTCGGCATCGGTTTTATCCCGCTGCGCAAGCCGGGCAAGTTGCCGCGTGAGGTCAGTCGCATCACTTTTGATTTGGAATATGGTCAGGATACCCTTGAAGTTCACAAAGATGACGTCAAATCAGGGGTACGCGTGATGATGGTCGATGATGTACTCGCCACCGGCGGCACGATGGCCGCCTGTATCGAGCTGCTGCGCAGTCTCGGTGCGAATGTCATCGGCGCGGCTTTTTTGATGGAAATCGAAGGGCTGCACGGGCGCGACAAGCTGGGCAATATTGAAGTCTGTTCGCTGGTGAAATGCTAATTTCCGCCTGCTTTACAAGTTTCGCCCAACCCCCTACAATCCTTGCACAATTTTTGTATTTTCAACCCTCAACCCTTAAACAGGAGCTTTCATGAACAACATGAACCCCCGCACTATTGAAGCCATCTCCCAGGACGGCATCCTCGCGCGCAACAAGGTGCTGCGCCAAACTTACATCCTGCTCGCCATGAACGTGCTGTTCAGCGCAGCGTGCGCTTATGTCGGTATGCTGATGAAGGTGAACGTACCGTTTTGGCTGTATTTCATCGGCTGGGTGCTGTTGATTCCCGCCGTTTCTGCCAACCGCAACAACGGCCTCGGCATCGTCCTCCTCTTCGCCCTCACCGGCTTCCTCGGTTTCAGTATCTCCAACATCCTGACCCTGCTGATGGGTGCCGGCATGGGCAGCATTATCGTCAAGGCGCTGGTCGGTACTGCCATTCTCTTCCTGGGGCTGTCCGCCTACGTGCTGTTCACCGGCACCAATTTCACCTTCTTGGGCGGTTTCCTCTTTACCGGCATCTTTGTGGTATTCCTCGCCATGCTGGGCGCGTTTGTCTTTAACATGAGCGCGCTGAGTGTCGCCGCTTCCGCCGGATTCCTGCTGATTTCCTCAGGCTATGTCCTCTATGACACCAGCAACATCATTCACGGTGAGGAAACCAACTACATCATTGCGACGTTGAACCTGTTCATCAACATCTTCAATATGTTCCTCAGTCTGATCAACATCTTGACTGCTTTCAACCGCAACTGATTCCGGCAATCCCAATCCGTCTGGCACCTTTCCGGTGCTAGACTTTTTCATTTCTGCAAAACCATGCCGCAACGAGAACTCCTCGCCTGTCCCTACTGCGACGCGCTCTACCAGCGCAAAGCGCTGCGCCGTGGCGAAAACGCCTACTGCACCGACTGCGGCAGCAAAATTGACGACGGCCTCGCCGATTTCCGCAAGGCCTTCATCTATGCGCTGACCGCGCTCATCCTCTTTATCATCGCCAACAGCTTCCCCTTCATCACCCTGAGCCTGAGCGGCGACGACACCACCATCTCCGTTTTCTCCAGCATCAAGGCGCTGTTTGACAACGACCTGCACATCCTCGGCATCCTCGTCTGTATGCTGATAATCGTCATGCCGCTGTGGTACCTGCTCGCGGTGCTGTGGGTCATCATCAGCTTCCGTTACCGCTTCCTGAACGACATCTCGCACAAATTCCTGCACTGGATGACGCACATGGCACCGTGGAATATGCTGGAGGTGTACCTCATCGGCGTTGTCGTCACCCTCGTCAAAATCCTGCAAATCGCCAGCATCACCTTCCAGCCCGGCTTTTGGGCGTTCTGCGCGCTGATGTTCTGCTCCGTCTTCGTCACCCTGCGCTTTGACCTGAGCGATGCCGTATTCCTCGCCTATGAAGAAGACTACCGTCTCTAACGATACCGCCAGCGCCCACGGACTGCTGCTCTGCCTCGACTGCGCCACCGTCGTCCGCGCGCCCGCCCACCGCTGCCCGCACTGCCACGGCCACCTGCACCGGCGCAAACCGGCGAGTTACAACCGCACCTGGGCATACCTCGCCACCGCCATCATCCTCTTCTTCCCGGCGAACCTGCTGCCGATTACCAACACCACCTACCTCACCCAGCCGCCGCAGGCCGACACCATCATGAGCAGCATCGCCCTGCTCTGGCACCACGGCTCCTACGCCATCGCGCTGGTCATCTTCCTCGCCAGCATCTTCACTCCCTTCTTCAAAATCGCGGTGCTGCTCTACCTGCTCGCCTACAAACGGACGGACAAACCGCCGCGCCTGCAAACCCGCCTCTACAAACTCATCCACTTCGTTGGCCGCTGGTCAATGATAGACGTCTTCGTCGTCGCCCTGCTCGGCGCGCTCGTGCACGGACGGCTGGCGCAAATCGACCCCGCGCCCGGCATCTTCGCCTTCGCCGCCGTCGTCGTCTTCACCATGCTCGCCACCGAAACCTTCGATATGCGCCTCATCTGGGACCATTACCGGGAACACCAATGCAAGAACCTGAAATCGCCCGCAACCGACTGAGCTACCTCTGGCTGCTGCCCATTATCGCCCTCGGCATCGGCCTGTGGCTCGCCTGGTCGCGCCTGAGCCAAATCGGCCCCATCATCCAAATCGCCTTTACCAGCGCCGAAGGCCTGGAAGCGGGCAAAACCAAAATCCGCTACAAAGACCTCGCCGTCGGCACCGTCACCAGCATTGACCTCTCCAACGACCTCAAACAAATCATCGTCACCGCGCAAATGCTGCGCACCGCCGAGCCGCTCCTGAAAAAAGACAGCCAGTTCTGGATCGTCAAACCGCAAATCAGCGCCAGCGGCATCACCGGGCTTGGCACCATCGTCTCCGGTAACTACATCACCGTCAGCCCCGGCAAAGACGAAGACCGCGCCAACCACTTCACCGGCCTCGACGAAGCGCCGCAAATCCAGAGTACCGAAGAAGGCCTGCGCGTGCGCCTGCTCACCAACGACGCGCGCGGGGTGAACGTCGGCACCGCCATCTACTACCGCGGCATTGCCGTCGGCCAAATCGAACAAATCCGCTTCAGTGAACACTACGACAACCTCTACCTCACCGCCTTCATCCACGCGCCCTACGACCGCCTCATCACCAACAACACCAAATTCTGGAACGTCAGCGGCATCAACTTCAGCATGGGCGCGGAAGGCGCCAACCTCGAAATGCAATCACTGGAAGCGCTGGTACGCGGCGGCATCACCTTCAGCACCCCGACCACGCTCAACAACAACGACACCCCCGCCAGCCCCGGCACCGTTTACACCCTCTTTGAAAACGAGCGCGCCAGCACCGAACGCACCGGCTTTGAAAAAGAGTACTACGTCGTTTACTTCGACAGCACCACGCGCGGCCTGCGCCAGGGTGCGCCGGTGTACTTCAACGGCATGAACATCGGCGAAGTCATCGACATCCGCCTGCTCTACGACGAAACCGCCAACACCGCCGTCACCCCGGTACTCATCGCGCTCGAACCTGACCGCATCGACCGCGTCAACCGCCAGGAAAAACGCGACCGCAACCTTGTCGCAGATTTGGTCAAACACGGCCTGCAAGCGACCCTGGAAAACGGCAACCTCATCACCGGCGACAAAATCATCACCCTCAAACAATACCCGGACGACATCCGCAGCCTGCGCAAAGACACCTACAGCAACTACCTCGTGCTGCCGTCGCGCGCCGACAGCATCAGCCAGCTGACCGACGACATCAACAGCATCGTCACCACCGTCAAAAAACTGCCGCTGGAAGAAATCGCCGCCAACACCAAAGACGCGACCGCCGCGCTGAAAAACACCCTGACCAGCCCGGCCTTCCGCCACCTCGACCAAACCCTGAAACAACTGGACAAAACCCTGGTGAGCATCCAGAAAGCGGGCGACAGCACCGACAAAGTCCTGACCCAGCTCAACCAACAAATGAAAACCCTCGGCAAACAGCTCGAACAAACCCTGTACAACATCGGCCCGGAAAGCAACCTGACCTACAGCCTGCAAGAAACCCTGAAAACCGTACAGCGCAGCATGAAAAGCATCAACGACGTCATGCGCAAAATCGACGACAAACCGAACGTCCTCATCATGGGAGAATAAAATGCGCACCCTTGCCATCACCGCCCTCGCCTGCCTCCTCACCGCCTGCGGCAGCGTCCCGGACACCTACCACAGCCTGCGCCCGGACATCAGCACCACCCCGACCCAGCAAGGCACGCCGACCGCCATCCGCTACACCGAACTGCCGCCCTACTACGACAGCGAATACCTCGTCAGCTACGACGAACACGGCCGCATCAACATTGACAAAAGCCACCACTGGACCTACCCCTTCAGCGACAACCTGCGCGACGTGCTGCGCCAGGCGATAGCCGGTGCCACCGGCAACAGCCGCACCTACACCTACCCGCTCGCCGAAAACAACCGCCCGGAGGTGCTGATTGACATCCAAATCCGCGAACTCATCGCCGACCCGCCCAACCACCGCTACCGCATCAGCGCCCAATGGCAGACGAGCCGCGCAGGCAGCGACACCGCACCCACCAACCACGAATACCAACAACAGCTGCCGCTGCCACAGAGCGACCCGGACAGCATCGTCGCCACCACCGCGCAGGCCATCAACCAGCTCGCCGCCGCCATCGCCCGCACCCTCTGAATTTACATACACCACCCCGCTACTCTACAGGTTGTGCCCCGGCACACCGCCTCCCCCTCCAAAGACAACCACCACCCGCATCCCCGTCAATCGGCTCCCCTCCCCCTGTGGGGGAGGGGCTGGGGGTGGGGTTAGCCCGCATACTGCCAATGCCAAAATGCCCGCCACCAACCCAAACCCACCACCGCAAGACAATCGACAAACCCCGCCACACAAACATACAATCCCCGCAACACCCCGCTAACCGCAAGGAACCCGCACATGGAAACCAAGCACCCCGAAACCGATCCCCTGTTCCCCGCACCCGCCGCCGTGCGCGACACAGAAAACCCGGCCACCGACACCATCGCCGCCCCGGCAGAACCCGCTTCCGCTCCGGCAGAGACCGGGTCATCATCCGCCGCGCCAACCCCGTTTACCGCCCCCCCGCCTGCTGCTGAACCAGCAGAAACCGCGCTACCGACCGAAGCCGTCACGACCACAACCCTGTTTACCGAAACCGTACCCGTCGCCCCTCCGCCTGCCGCTGAACCAGCA
>NZ_DBHKZK010000018.1:0-17252 GCF_057314735.1 Cardiobacterium sp. | reverse complement strand
GATTCCACACCACCAACTGAAGCGGTCACGACCACAACCCTGTTTACCGAAACCGAAACCGTACCCGTCGCCCCTCCGCCTGCCGCTGAACCAGCAGATTCCACACCACCAACTGAAGCGGTCACGACCACAACCCTGTTTACCGAAACCGTACCCGTCTCGCCTCCGCCTGCTCCGGCAGAAACCGGGGCATCATCCGTCCCGCCCGAAAAAACCATCAACCCCGACGACATCAACCCGCTCGTCCCCGCCTGGCAACTGCTGCAAGAAGAAATCAGTCCCGCCGTTGCCGCTGCCAGCGCCACCCCTGCCGCCGCGGGCGAAGCCCAAACCGCCGACGGCCCCGCACTCTACACCCAGGCCGAATACGACAAACTCTATCAGCGCTACCAGGAACAAAAAGCACGCGCCGACGCACTGAAAGACAGCTTCTTCGCCTGCGCCGACGTCATGTACGAAATGCTCGCCTACCTCAACGCCAGCCGCCTCTACCACGGCAAAGACGCGGTGATGGCGAGCGACATCAACGGCATCGTCGAAAACAACCCCATCTTGAACGCCATCGCCAACGACCTGCGCCAGACCAGCATCGAATCCGGCATCGGCATCGTCAGCGAACTGCCCGCCTCACAAGAGCACCTGCGCCAGCACGTCATGACCGCCTGGAAAAACCGCATGGCCGAACCCGGCGAACGCGGGCGCATCCACGAACAACTCTTCAGCCACTGCAACATCCCCGACGGCGAAGAACTCTTCTGACCCCACCCGGAGCCGCCATGTACTGGACCGAACTGCTTGTCCTCTTTCACTTCTGCCTCTCTGTCACCATCGCGCTGCGCGTCATCTACTCGCGCCGCACCAGCAGCGCCGCGCTCGCCTGGCTGACCGCGCTCTTTGCCTTCCCCATCCTCGGTGTCATCACCTATCTGCTCATCGGCGAACCCAAACTGGGCCGCGAACGCGCCAAGCGCCACGCCGAACTCCTCGCCTTTCACGACGCCTTTGCCGACCGCTTCCTGCCGCCGCCCTGCGAGCCCGCCAGCGAAACCCGATTCCGCCAGATTGCCCGCCTGATACAGAGCGAGGCGCGCTATGTGCCGACCGGTGGCAACCAGACCCGGCTGCTCGCCGACACCGACGCCATCCTCCGCGCCTTCACCGCCGACATCCACGCGGCGCAACATTGCTGTCTCTTGGCGTTTTACATCGTCGAAGGCAGTGGCCGCGTCGAGGCGGTACTGGAGGCGCTGATGCAGGCGGCGGAACGCGGTGTGCGTTGCCAGTTACTTGCAGACGCGCTCGGCAGCAGCAGCTTTTGGCGTTCACCGTGGCCGCAGCGGCTGCGCGACGCGGGGGTGGAAGTGACCGAAGCCTTGCCGGTCGGCGTGCTGAAAAGCCTGTGGGTACGCAGCGACCTGCGCAACCACCGCAAAATCCTCGTCGTCGATTACCGCATCGCCTACACCGGCAGCTACAACCTCGTCGATCCGCGTCTCTTCAAGCAGAACGCGGGCGTGGGCGAATGGGTCGATGCGGTAATGCGTTGCGAAGGCCCGATTGCGCAAGAGCTGGCGGCGATGTTCTACGGCGACTGGGCGGTAGAAAACGACCACAACCTGAGCGCGACGCTGGAGCGCCTCAACGGCTACGTCGATGAAATGCCGCCGCGCGCGCCCGCAAGCGGTGGCAGCCAGTTGCAAGTGGTACCGTCGCAGCCGGGCGGCGACACCGCACTCGTTTACGACGTCCTCTGCAACGCGCTCAACGTCGCCCAGGAGCGCGTCGTCATCAGCACGCCCTACTTCGTTCCGGACGAAGCGCTGCTGAACACGCTGATTATCACCGCGCGCCGGGGCGTGGAAGTCGTGCTCATCCTGCCGCGCCGCGTCGATTCGCGCCTGGTGCGCTACGCCAGCCGCGCCTACTACCAGCCACTTCTGGACGCAGGCGTGCGCCTGAAAATGTACGGCGGCGGCCTGCTGCACACCAAGGCGGTGGTGATAGACGGGCGCTTTGCCCTCTTCGGCACGGTGAACATGGATATGCGCAGCTTCTACCTCAACCTGGAGCTGAGCCTCGCGGTCTATACGCCGGAGACCGTCGCCGCCATCGGCACGCTGCTGGATGGCTACCTCAAGGACAGCGAAGCGGTATCGCTGAAAAAATGGCAACAACGCCGCCGTGTGCAGCGCTTCATCGAACGCTGCGTGCGCCTGGTAAGTCCGTTGTTGTAAACAGCGGCATTTGCGGGGCGGTTACGCTGTCGCTAACCGCCCCTACGTTTTCTGAAAATGGCCGCCCGGGCAGACACCCCGCCATAACTTCCCGACAAGAAACCCCGCAACAGCGGGGTTCTTGCTATCTGCGGTTCAGCAACAATCCCAGTAAAACCACGCACGTTCAAAGCGGCGAGCGCGCAGGTCGGCGGGGCGGAGGAAAAACATACCGATGCCGCTGTCGCCCCACAAAACTTCCACGCCGCTGTCATGTCCGGCGCTATCGAGCTGGAACAGCAGCACATCGTCGTCGCCCGCATCGCGCGGGTCGTATTGAGTGAAGTACGGGTCGCCGCCGAGGGTGTTGTTTGACTGGTGTTCGTCAAGCAGCTGCTCCAGCTCCCACGCATCCAGCCCGTTTTCGCCCAGCCATTGTGGCTGCTCCGAGCCGTAGTGGCGGGTAAATTCGCCGTTGTCGCGCAGCAGGTAGCGGGTGGTGAGCGGCTGCCAGGCAATGGCGTATTCGCCGTCCACCGGGTGAAACCAGTCCTCTTCGCGCGGCAGGGTAGCGTCAATCACCTGCCAGGCGGGCGGCATCGCGTGGTGGCGCTGCTGCCAAAGCGTGAGGCTGCGCGGCATTTGCAGCGACACAGCGACGCCGAGCTGGTACGGGCTGGCGACCTGCAGCGCGGCGACGCGCGGGCGTTCTTCCTGCCATTGTTGTGTCAGCTCGCCGTGGTTTTCGGCGGCAACGTCGGCATCGAAGGCGGCAAGAAACTGACCGATAACCGCCTGCACTGCCGCCTGTTCCGCCGGGTCACTGTCGGCATTGGCGCGGGCGATGGTGTCCATCAGGGAAGCGCGCATATTTTCGTACCAGTCGGCAAGCTGCCCGCCCGCGTCCTCCCCGCCAGCTTCACGGGCAGCGGCTGTTGCGGGCGCGTCATTTTTCTCCGCCTGCCAGCGCTGTTCGCACGCTTCCATAGCTTCTCTCAGGCGGCGCAGCTTCTCGCGGCTGCGCGCGGTGGCGCGGCGGTTTTCGGCAACAAAGTCCTGCCAAAATAACGGCGGCACGCCATCCATCTGCGGCTGCCATAAATATTCATCGCCGGGCAGTTCTTGCGCTAACGACTCAATGCGGCGCTGGCAGGCGGCAAAGGGCGCGCCATCTGCGGTGAGCGCCGTATGCAGGGCGTCAATACTGCCGATGTGCAATGCTTGCAGTTGGCGGGCAAGTGCCGCTTCTTTGCCATGCCATGCGTTTGCCGCCGCCGTCCACAGGCGGGTAAGGGTATCGTCGCCGATATGCGCGGCCACGGCGGCATGACGCGTCATCCAGGCACGGATTTCCGCAGCCGGGTCTGCCGCCCAGCAAGTTGCGAAGAAACGGGATTGGGCGTCGTAAATGCCTTCTGCCCATTGTGCGGCGCGCGGGTCGGTACTCGCGGCAAGGTATGCGGCGGTCTGCGGGAAAGCGGCGTGCAGGGTTTTGAGGGCGTGGCTAAAACTGAGGGGGGCGAGGTGCGCCAGATGCGCGGGCAGTCCGGCGGCAAAAGCGGTGAGTTCTGCCGTCCAGCGGCGATTCAGGGCGGCATCATCCAGCGCGTGAATGAACAGGTTGGCTTGTTGCAACCACATACGGAAGCCCTCCCACGCGGGCGGGCGCAGCGGGTCGTCCTGTTGTTCCGCCGCGGCGGGCGGTGTTGCTTCAGGTGCGGCGGCTTTGCCGTCGAGAATGTCATACACATACTGCCAGAGTGCCGATACGGCGCCGTCATCGTCATCACCGTTATCGTCGTCATCATCATCACCGCCTGCATCAAGATAGGGAAAGGCAGCGGCGCTAAACAGTGCACGTTGCGCGTCGCGGGTGAGCGACGGCGCGGCGGTGTCGGCGAAGTACACACAGCGGCAGCCGCTGGCGTCGCGCGGGTTGTCGAAATGCGCGCCATAGAGGTCGCTTTGCGGGTCGATATAAAAGGCGAGCAGGCCGCTTTCCGGCAAACCGAGCGCCTGCGCCGCGCCGGGCGGCAGTTCGCCGAGGTTGAACTGCGCCAGCAGCGCCAGCGGTTGCCCGGCGGCATTGCGCGGGTAATCGCGCTCTTCTGGCCAATAGCCGATGCCGCCGATGCGCGAGGCGGTCGCCGCCAAATCGTGCGCCGGATGCAGGCGGTAAGGCAGCGCTGCTTTGCCGCTGGCGCGTACTTGCGCGAGGGCAGCGGGCGAAAGGCGGCTTTGCAGCCATGAGAAGATGGGGTCGGTCATGGGTGTTTTCCTTGAAAGTTAAGGCAACCCCTGCGCGCGGATTGCCAGCGTACCGAACGGGATAATGGTGATGAGCGCGAACAGGTTAAACGCGCCGAGCAGCGCGTAGTGGCCGTTGATGGCGAGACCGAGCAGGCTGTCGTGGCTGGCGGTGACGCCGATAATCAGCACCGGGATGTACAGCGGCACAACGATGAGAAAGCGCAGAAACGTGCCGTGGCTGTGCGCCAGCGTCAGCACCGCGCCGAGTGTGCCAACCAGCAACAGCGGCAGGCTGCCGAGCGCGAGCAGCGCCGCCAGCGCGGGCAATTTTGCCGCCGGGATGTGCAGCATCATCGCGAGCAGCGGCAATACCGTGAGTAGCGGCAGGGTGAAGCGCAGCCAGGCGGCGGCGAGTTTGGCGGCGAGCAGTTGCCACAATTCAGGCAGGTGGATGCGGTCCTGGCTCAGGGTGCCGTCGGCGTAGTCTTCGGCGAAAAGCTGTTCGCTCGCAAGTAGCGCGGCGAGCAAAAGCGCAATCCACAGCGCCGCCGGGGCGATGCGGGCAAGGGCGTCGTTGTCCGCGCCGCTGGCGAGCGGAAAAAGGCAGATGGTGAGGATGAAGAACAGCACGGGTTGCAGCAGGGTGTGCGGGTTGCGCAGGCTGGCGCGCAATTCGCGGCGGATGAGGAGCGGGAGCATGGCAGGCGGGATAGTTATGGAGCGGCGCAGCTTAGCGGCTGCGCAGGTGTAAATCCAGATGCGCTATCATGGCGCGGTTTTTCCGCGTCCCGAAGGAGTAACCATGCGCAAAATCCTCGCCTTTTTTGCCCTCGCCTGCCTGACCCCGGCGCTGGCGGCTGATGACGACTGGGTCGCCCGCCTCAACGCCTGGGCGGACGAATTCCAGATTCCCGCCGACATCCTGCCGCGCGAACGCGATGCCCTGCTCAAGCTGGACGCATTGCATTTATTTCAGAATGATTGGTCAAACAGACCCAAAATCACCTATCTGCCGCCGGAAATCGGCGAACTGCGGCAACTGGAACGTCTCCAGCTGCAAAACAACAGCCTTGCCGAGTTACCCGCCGAAATCACCAACCTGCGGCAACTGTACTTCATTGGGCTTGACGGCAACCGCTTTACCGATTTCCCCACCGTACTCTTTCAACTGCCGCAACTGAGTACCGTCTCGCTAATGGATAACCCGCTCACCCGCCTGCCGCCGGAAATCGGTAAATTTCAGCAACTACGGAGTCTAAATGTCTCTGGTTGCGGGCTGACCGACCTGCCGCCCGGACTGTTTGAGCTGCGCCAACTGGCAGATTTGGATCTCGGCTTCAACCAGCTTGACCACCTGCCGCCGGAAATCGGTAACTTGCAGGAGCTGCTTGAGCTCAGGCTGCACGCCAACCCGCTTACCGCGCTGCCTGCCGAAATCACCCGGCTGAACAAACTGCAACTGCTGCTGATTGACGCGCCCGTCAAACTCACACCGGCACAAAAAAAGTTTGAAAAACAAGTACTCTCCCGCTACCCATCCACCCCTTGAACGACAACCCGCCATGACCCCCAAAATCATCTTCTTCGACATCGACGACACCCTGTTCCGCAAATGGCAGGACTTCATGCCCGAATCCGTGCTGCCCGCCTTCCGCGCCCTGCATCAGGCGGGCGTGCTCACCGCCATTGCAACAGGCCGTAGCCCCTGCGCCCTGCCCGCGAAAATCCGCGCGCTGATTGACACCGTCGGCCTCGACGTACTCGTCGCCATCAACGGCCAGTACAACACCTACCGCGGCGAGGCGATTGCCACCCACCCCATCGACCCCGCCGACATCGCCGAAATCGTCCGCGTCTGCCGCGCCCACGACTGGGATTACGGCTGCACCTCGGAAGAACGCATGGCGCTGTCATCTGACCGCCAGCGCGTGCATGACTCGCTCTACGGCACCGTGCCGTATAGCACCGACCCCGACTACTGGCAGCGCCACCCCGTTTACCAGATGAACGTCTTCATCACCGCCGAAGAAGAAGCGGCGTTTGCCGCCAGCGGCATCCTGCAACGCGGCTACCAGATGATCCGCTGGCACCCGCTCGGCATCGACCTCTTGCACGCCGACGGCAGCAAGGCGCGCGGCATCCGCGCCATCTGCGCCGCACGCGGCATCGACCTCGCGGCGACAATGGCCTTCGGCGACGAACTGAACGACCTCGAAATGTTCAAAACCGTCGGCTTTGGCGTGGCGATGGGCGACGGTCGCGACGAACTGAAAGCGCTCGCGAAGTACATCACCACCCCGCTGGAACAACACGGCGTCTATAACGCCCTTGTCCACCTCGGCATCATCCCCGGCCCGGCATGGACTTAAGACAACAGAATCTGGCAACCGCTACCGCGATTACAACCAATATGCCTCCTCCCCCGTGGGGGAGGGTCGGGGTGGGGGCAGCAAACAACCCACGCCAGCGACAACATTCCCCTTTCCACACACCCGCAAAAACACCCGATGAAAACCCCCAAAATCATCTTCTTCGACATCGACGAAACCCTCTACCGCAAAAGCAGCGACTACCTGCCGGACAGCGTCCCCGCCGCCATCCGCGCCCTGAAAGCGCGCGGCATCATCCCGGCGATTGCAACAGGCCGCTCGCTCGCCGCCCTGCCCGCGAAAATCCGCGCACTCGCCGCCGCCGAGAACATCGAACTGTTCATCACCATCAACGGCCAGTACAACCAGTACCGGGGCGAACCGCTCGCCACCAACCCGATGACCCTCGACGAAATCGAACGCTTCAACGCCCTCTTCGCCCGCCACGGCTGGGACTACACCTACGTCGGCGCCGGACAAATGGCGTCCAACCGCCAAAGCGCGCGCATGGACGACGCCCTCACCGGCATCGGCGACTACATCATTGACCCCGACTACTACCGCCACCAGCCGGTGTACCAATACCTGCTCTACATCGACCCCGCCGAAGAAGCGGCGCTGAACGACAGCGGCGAACTGGGGCGCGACTACCACGCGATGCGCTGGCACCCCTTCTCCGTCGATTTACTGCACGCCGACGGCAGCAAGGCGCGTGGCATCAGGCGCGTCTGCGCAGCGCTCGGC
This sequence comes from Cardiobacterium sp., assembly GCF_057314735.1. Lineage (NCBI taxonomy): Bacteria > Pseudomonadati > Pseudomonadota > Gammaproteobacteria > Cardiobacteriales > Cardiobacteriaceae > Cardiobacterium > Cardiobacterium sp. Next base: position 9,676 of record NZ_DBHKZK010000018.1, on the reverse strand, counting down.
GTACCACTTGCCGAGACGATGGCATTTGGCGACGGCCTGAACGACGTGGAAATGTTCAAAACCGTCGGCTTCGGCGTGGCAATGGGCGACGCCGTACCCGAACTGCGCGCGCTTGCGCAATACCAGACCGGCACCGTCGAAGAAGACGGCATCTATAACGCGCTGCAACAGCTCGGTATCATTGCCTAAATTCACCCTCCCCTGCAGGGCGAAGCCCGCAGCGGGGGAGGGACGGGGAGGGGGTAAGCCATATCGCTCACCAATCACCACTTCATTTTTTACACTTATCGCTCGCGCCCATCCCCAGCCCTCCCCCGTAGGAGGAACCCAAACACAAAACCCAAGGAACCCGCATGAAAAAAACCCTCACACTCCTCGCCTTCGCCCTGCTGCTCACCGCCTGCGGCGACGACAAAGCCAAAGCGCCCGCCGAACCCGTCGCCGCCATACCCGCCGACGCACGCGACTACTTCAACCAGATGGGCGTGACCGACACCGGCGGCAGCAAAGGCCAAGTACAACGCAGCGACAGCGGCGAAGTTATCTGGTTTGACAGCGTGCGCACCACCCTCACCTACCTGCGCCTGCCGGAAACCGCCAACCAGCCGCTTGCCGCCTGGGTCAGCACGCACGACAGCCCGGCGCACTGGCTTGCCGTCAAGGACGCCTGGCTGGTACAAACCCCGGAAGCGCCGCAACTCATCGGCAAGGACGACTACCTCCCCTTCGCCGAAAAAGCCGCCGCCGAAAAATTCGCGGGCGAGCACCAGGGCAAAGTGCTGCGCGCGGACGACATCAGCGACAGCGACCTGCAACTATGACTATGAAACCCCTGCTGCTCCTCCTCTGCCCGGCGCTTGCCCTCGCCCACCCGCACCAGTGGATTGACCTGCGCATCACCCCGGAAACCGACGCCAGCGGCGCGCTCACCGCGCTGCGCGAAAGCTGGGAATTTGACCCCTACAGCTCCGAAATCCTGCTGGAGCGCAACCAGGACGCGGCCGCGCTGGCGCAGTTCAAAAAAGACCTTGACCAGTTCTTTGCCGACCAGCACGGCTTCACCTACAGCCAGACCCTTGCCTTCGCCGCGCCGCGCGACACCGCCATTGACACCGGCGGCGGCATCCTGCGCTACCACTACACTCTGCCGCTGAAAACCCCGGCGCGCGGCAAAATAACCTTCAAAATCTACGAGAACAGCTACTACATGGACGTCACCTACGCCCTCGACCAGCCCAAACAATGGGATAACGGCTGCCGTCTCACCGTGCGCGAGGCAAACCCCACCGCCGAAGAAGAAGAGCTGGCCGCCAGCTTCGACCAGAACGCGCAGGCACCGACCGGCCTTGGTGCCGTCTTCGCGCAAACCTCGGAGCTGCAATGCGGCGCATGAAATACCGCATCGCCCAACAACCGCCGCCCGCAAGCGGCGCGCACAACGATTCCCCCCTCCCCCCGTGGGGGAGGGGTTGGGGGTGGGGTTCGCCCGCACACCCCGCTGCCGAACCGTCCGCCAACCTCAAAACACGGCCGCACCGCCCGCTTATCCGCCGCTACCTGCCCGCCCTCATTCTCACCGCCCTGCTCGTCCTCGCTGCCCTCTACTGGCAACCGCTGCGCCTTGCCGCGCAACGCCTGCAAAACGGCTGGCAACGCGACCTTGCCGCGCAACTGCAAACCCTGCGCCAGCACGGCGACAGCGCCGCCACCTGGCTCACCCTCTGCGGCCTCGGCTTCCTCTACGGCATCCTGCACGCGATAGGCCCCGGTCACGGCAAAGCCATCATCGCTACCTTCACCCTGAGCCAACCCGCCGCACGGCGGCAAACGCTCGCTATCGCCATTGGCGGCGCGCTGCTACAAGGCGTGAGCGCCATCTTCTGGGTAGCATTGGCAATGGGACTGCTGCACCTGCTCATCGCTGACACCGTCAATCACGCCCTGTGGCTGAACCACCTCAACGCCCTGCTTGTCGCCGCCATCGGTGCCTACATCATCTGGCGCCACCGCCCGCACCGCCACCACGCCCATTGCGCCTGCCACCCGCACGGCGCGCGCCCGCTGACACCGTGGGCGGCGATTATCGCCATCGGCATCCGCCCGTGCAGCGGCGCGGTGATGAGCCTCGCCGTCGCCTGGAGCTGGGGCATCGCCGCCGCCGGCATCGCCATGACCCTGGCGATGGCCTGCGGTACCGCGCTCACCATTACCGCCATCGCCCTGCTCTGCCATCACGGCAAACAGCACCTCGCCCGCCGCCTGTTGCGCGACGAAGCCCGCTTCGCCCGGCTGAGCCAAACGCTGGCGCTCGCGGGCGGCATCATCCTCATTGCCCTCGCCGCGCTGCTCTGGCAAACAGACAACAGCGCCCTGCCCTCCCCCGCCAACCCTGTCGGACTCCCCCGCTAACCATAAGGAAAACCAACCATGACCCACCGCATCCACAACTTTTGCGCCGGCCCCTGCACCCTGCCGCTCACCGTACTGGAAGAAGCGCGCGCCGAACTGACCGACTTCCAGGGCTGCGGCATGTCCGTGCTGGAAATCAGCCACCGCAGCGCCCGCTTCGAAGCACTGCATAACGAAACCCTCGCCCTTGCCAGCCGCCTCATCGGCGCGCCGGACGACTTCCAGGCACTGCTCCTGCCCGGCGGCGCACACCAACAATTCGACATGATTCCGCTCAACCTGCTCGCCGACGGCGGCAGCGCCGCCTACATCGACAGCGGCGTCTGGGCGGACAAAGCGCTGAAAGAAGCCGAGCGCGTCGGCCAAGCGCAAGCCATCTGGAGCGGGCGCGACGGCGGCTACACCACCCTGCCGGACAGCCTGCCCGCCCTGCCCGCCGACTGCCGCTACCTCTACCTCACCAGCAACGAAACCGTAAACGGCATCCAGTACCGCAGCTATCCCGAAGCCGCCGCGCCGCTGGTGATTGACGCCTCCTCTGACTACTACACCCGCAACGACATCCCGTGGGCGCGCAGCGCCATCGTCTATGGCGGCGTACAAAAAAACCTCGCCCCGGCAGGCATCGCCCTCGTCTTTGTCCGCCGCGACCTGCTCGAAGACCACCCGCGCGTGCCGCGTTTCCTCACCTACGCCGCGCACGCCGCCGCCAACAGCCTCTACAACACCCCGCCCACCTGGCAAATCTACCTGCTGCACAAAGTCATGCAGTGGATTGAAAGCAAAGGCGGCGTCATTCACTTTGACCGCGCCAGCCAGGAAAAATCCGCGCTGCTCTACCAATACCTCGACCAAAGCGACTACTACAGCAACACCATCGCGCCGCAGTACCGCTCGCGCACCAACATCGTCTTCCGCACCCGCAGCGCCGAACTCGATACCCGCTTCTGGCAGGAAGCGGAAAAGAACGGCCTCTCCGGTCTCAAAGGCCACAAAATCGTCGGCGGCATCCGCGCCAGCCTCTACAACGCGCTCGACATCCGCGCCGTGCACGCGCTGATTGACTACATGGACGCCTTCGCGGCGGCAAACCGCTGAATAATAGCGCCCTTCCCCTATGGTGTATTGACAATTGAATCCCCCTCCCCTGCAGGGCGAAGCCCGCAGCGGGGGAGGGTTGGGGAGGGGGTGAGCGGTATTATTGATGACCCAAGATTCCGGTTTTTCACATTTGCCGCCCTCACCCCAACCCCTCTCTCGCTTCGCGAGCTGTCCCAGTCCCATAGGGAGAAGGCTCGTTCGCCGAATTGTCAACACGCTCTAAACCGAGAGACAAAATGACCACCCTGCACATCACCCCCTGCGAACCCGCCGACTGCGACGCCATCGATCGCCTGACCGCCCGCGCCTACGCACCGGGCGGTTTTGCCGCAGACGACCCCTACTTCATTGAAATCCTGAACGTCGCCCAACGCGCGCAACAGGCGCTGGTACTCGTCGCGCGACAAAACGGCGTGCCGGTCGGCACCCTCACCTGCGCCCTGCCCGGCAGCCGTTGGCAAGAAATTGCCCGTGTAAACGAAGCCGAACTGCGCATCCTCGCCGTTACGCCGGAACAGCAGCGGCAAGGCATCGGCAGCGCCCTCATCCGTGCCAGCACCGAATACGCCCGCCATGCCGGATGCACCGCCCTCGTCCTCTCCAGCGCCGCCTGGATGACCGCCGCGCACCGCCTCTACCAACGCCTCGGCTTCCGCCACACCCCGGAACGCGACTGGCAACCGCGCGCCGATGTCCATCTCACCACCTACCGTCTGGAACTGACGCCATGAACCCCTACGAATACCTCCGCCCCCTCCTCTTCCGCCTCGACCCCGAACGCGCCCACAACTGCATCCTCGCCCTGCTGGCGCGAATGCCCGCCCTGATGGCGCGCTACCGCGGCGACAAGCCTGTTGAACTCATGGGATTGACCTTCCCCAACCGCCTCGGCCTCGCCGCCGGGCTGCGCGAGCCGTTCCAGTCCTTCTGGGAACAAGTATTTGCTCGCGCAGCGAGAAAGGGGCTTATCCGCCGAATTGTAAACACGCCCTAATCGCGCAACCCGTAGGCGGAGCCTGTCGCCCTACACCTGCCGCTTGGAACTGCCCCGTGGCACATTCCGGCAACCACAAAAAACCGCCCTTCGGGGCGGTTTCTGCATGGGTGCGTGAGCAGTACTTACTCTTTTACCAGCGTAATCACCACGGTGGTGTCATCGGCGCCCGCTTCGGCAGCGATGAAGTTTTTCCCGTTGAACAGCAGCGTGTCGCCCGCTTGCAGTTCGTGTTTTTCGCTGTCGTTCAGGATGACGGTGATTTTGCCGCTCATCACGCTGAAGACGATGTCTTCGCCCTCGTGGTTGTGCTTGTCGATTTTCTCGCCGTTTTTCAGCGTCTTGCGTACCACGGCGCCGTGGTTGTTGCTAAAGACTTTGCCCTGGTCGGTGAGCACTTTGCCCGCAGGCGCATCGGCGGCGAAGGCGGGCAGAGTCAGGGCGATGAGGGCGGCTGTCAGCAGGGTTTTCATGGAGCTTCTCCGATTGTGAATGGAGCGCTGACTATAGCGCCCCCGCCGCTGTCGTGCAAATGCGATTTCTTCTCAAGTTATGACTTTTGGTTATGCCGCAACGCCCCGCCAATGCACGCTTTTTATGCTATCATCGCGCGGTTTTTCCCCGGCGTCACGGCGCGGTTTTTCCAGAAATCAAGGCTCTGTTTTCATGCTCACCTTCCCCGAATTTAATCCCTATATTTTCAAACTCGGCCCGGTGCATCCGACCTGGTACGGGCTGATGTATGTCATCGGTTTCGGCTGCGCCTATCTGCTCGGCGTGCAGCGCACGAAATCCAATCCGGCGTGGTCGAAGGAGGATGTCAGCGACCTGATGACGTATTTGATGCTCGGCGTGGTGCTGGGCGGACGTATCGGTTATGTGCTGTTTTATGGCATGGGCTACTGGGCGCAGGATTTGTTGTATCCGTTCAAGATTTGGGAAGGCGGGATGTCTTTCCACGGCGGCCTGCTCGGCGTGATGTTTGCGCTGTGGCTGTTTGGCCGCAAGAAGGGCAAGCGTTTTTGGGACGTCAATGACTACGTCGCGCCGATGATTCCGCCGGGGCTGTTCTTTGGCCGCATCGGCAATTTCATCAATGGCGAGCTGTGGGGTCGCCCGACCGATGTGCCGTGGGGCATGGTCTTCCCCGGTACGCACGACGGTATTCCGCGCCACCCGTCGCAGCTTTATGAGGCGGGGCTGGAAGGCATCGTCCTCTTTCTCGCCATCTGGTTTTATTCCGCCAAACCGCGCCGCAGCGGCCAAGTCTCCGGGCTGTTCCTCATTCTTTACGGCGTCTTCCGCTCGCTGGTGGAGCTGGTGCGCCAGCCGGACGGTCAGGTCAATTTCCTCATCGGCGAAATCACCATGGGACAGGCGCTCAGCCTGCCGATGATTCTCCTCGGTCTCTGGCTGATGCTGCGACGGGGGCCGCGTGCAGACGTATCTTGAGCTGCTGCGCCACATCCTCGCGCACGGCACGCCGAAAAGCGACCGCACCGGCACCGGCACCCGCGCCATCTTCGGCTACCAGATGCGCTTTGACCTCGCCCGTGGTTTTCCGCTGCTGACCACCAAGCGGGTGCATTTCAAATCCGTCGCCTATGAACTGCTGTGGTTTTTGCGCGGCGACACCAACGTCCGCTGGTTGCAGCAACACGGCGTTTCCATTTGGGACGAATGGGCGGACGAGAACGGCGACCTCGGCCCCATCTACGGCAAGCAATGGCGCGACTGGGGCGGGCATGACCAAATCGCGCAGGTGCTGCAAACCCTGCTCGATGAACCTGATTCGCGCCGCATGATAGTCTCCGCCTGGAACGTCGGCGAACTGGCGCAGATGGCGCTCGCCCCCTGCCACGCGCTGTTTCAGTTTTACGTCGCGGGCGGCCGCCTCTCCTGCCAACTCTACCAGCGCTCGGCGGACGTCTTCCTCGGCGTACCGTTCAACATCGCCAGTTACGCCCTGCTCATTCACATGATGGCGCAACAGGCCGGTTTACAGCCGGGCGAACTGGTGTGGACGGGCGGCGACGTTCATCTCTATAACAACCACCTCACCCAGGCCGAAACCCAGCTCACCCGCACCCCTTTCCCGCTGCCCACGCTACAACTGCGCCCGGCGCCCGCCATTGACGCCTACCAGTACAGCGACATCACCCTGACCGATTACCAAAGCCACCCGGCCATTCCCGCGCCGGTGGCCGTCTAACCCCTACCGGAGACACCCCTTGCTGCGCCTCATCCGAAACACCTTCTACTTCCTGATCATCATCGGCGTCTTTGGCTGCGTCCTGCTGTTCATGTACGCGCTCAAGCTGGAAAAAGAATACCACCTCGACGACCGCACCCTGGACGGCGCACTGTGGAGCGTCCCGGCGCGCGTCTATGCCCGCCCGCTCGAACTCTACCGTGGCGCGACCCTGACCGCAGACGATCTGGTCAACGAACTGCGCCTGCTGGATTACCGCGAAACCGCCAACCTCAACGACGTCAAACAGTTCCACCGCGACGGCGACACCGTCGAATACTACGCCCAGCCCTTTGCCTTCTGGGACGGCGCCCGCCCGGCGCGGAAAATGCAGGTGCGCTTCGACAAGGACAAAATCACCGACGTACAAAACCTCACCACCCTCGAAGAAGAAGTACTGGAGCGCCTTGACCCGGTACGCATCGCCAGCATCTACCCCGCGCACAAACAGGACCGGGTACTGGTCAACCTCGAAGACGTGCCGCCGGTGCTGGTGGACAGCCTGATCGCCATCGAAGACAAAAACTTCTGGAAACACCCCGGCGTTGACCCGCGCGGCCTCGCCCGCTCCATCTACGTCACCTACATCCAAAAATCCGGCAAACAGGGCGCGAGTACCCTCACCCAACAATTCATCAAAAACCACTACCTGAGCAGCGAGCAGACCGTATCGCGCAAACTCAAAGAAATGCTGATGGCGCTCGTAATCGAATACCACAACGACAAAAAAACCATCCTCGAAGGCTACCTTAACGAAATCTACCTCGGCCAGGACGGCCAGCGCGCCATCCACGGCTTTGGTCTGGCGAGCGAATACTACTTCAACAAAGACCTCAAAGACCTCGGCCTGCACGAAATCGCGATGCTGATTGCGCTGGTGCGCGAGCCCGGTAACGCCGACCCGCGCCGCTTCCCCGACAAGGCACTGGAACGGCGCAACATGATGCTTGATCTCATGCAACAAAACGGCCTCATCAGCGAAGCCGACAAAAAACTCGCACAAAGCCTGCCGCTGGACGTGGTGGACGTTGAAACCCAGCGCGACCGCGTCCGCTTCCCCGCCTTTGTTGACCTCGTTTACCAACAACTGGGAGAACACTACAAACCCGAAGACCTCACCAAAGACGGCCTCAACATCTTCACCACCCTCGACCCGCAAATCCAGCAAAAAACCCAAAAAGCCCTCTCCGGCGCGCTGCCGACGCTGGAAAAACGCAACGGCCTCAAGGGCAACTTCCTGCAAAGCGCCGCCGTCGTCGTCAACACCAGCAACGCCGAAGTGCTGGCCGTCGTCGGCTCCAGGGTCGCCAACGAACAGGGCTACAACCGCGCCCTCTCCTCGCAGCGCAACATCGGCTCCGTCGTCAAACCGATGGTGTACCTCGCCGCGGTCGAATACCCGCAAATCTACACGCTGGCCACCCCGCTTGACGACAGCCCGCTCAACTACAAACAGGGCACAACCACCTGGTCGCCAAAAAACTACGACAAACGCAACCACGGCAAAGTCACCCTGCAAGAATCCCTCATCCGCTCCTACAACATCCCGACCGCCCGCCTCGCCCTCGATGTCGGCATCAAGGACGTCACCGGCACCCTGCAACGCCTCGGCGCGCGCGAAGGCCTGCCGAACTACCCCGCCGTCTCGCTCGGCGCAGTCAGCATGAACGCCTTTGAAGTCGCGCAAATCTACGAAACCTTCGCCAGCGGCGGCTACCTCATCCCGCTGCGCTCCATCCGCGAAATCACCACCCAAGACGGCACCGTCATCAGCCGCTTCGACCTCAAGGCGGTCAAGGCGATCGAGCCGGGGCCGCACTACCTCATCGTCTCCACCATGCAGGAAATCCCGCGCCGGGGGACGGCGACCGCGCTCAAAGAAAAAATCAGCCCCAGCCTCAACATCGCCGCCAAAACCGGCACCACCGACAGCTACCGCGATAGCTGGTTTGCGGGATTCTCCGGCAACCTGCTCTCCGTCGTCTGGGTTGGCAACGACCAGAACAAAATCACCAAACTCACCGGTGGCACCGGCGCCATGCGCGTCTGGATGGACATCATGAAAAACCTGCCGAACGAACCGCTCGAGCTGAAAAAACCCGACGGCATCGTCACCCGCATGGTGGACAAATACAGCGGCGCCCTCGCCGGACAAGGCTGCGCCGGTCGCGCCGCCGAATACGCCTTCATCGCCGGCTCCGAGCCGACCTACTACCAAAGCTGCGCCGCGCCCAAACCGGCCGCGCGCGATGACGACGACGAAGGCGGCGGCGGTACCGGCGTCTTTGACAACAGCGGCGGCCTGCAATGGGAACAACCCGCAGGCGGCGGTGGCGGCCGCAGCAGTGGCCAGCCCGTCAGCGGCTGGGGACAGGGCGGCGGCGGCAGCACCGGCCAACCCGTCTCCGGCTGGGGACCGGGCAACTGACCCACACAAAACGCCGGAAAACCGGCGTTTTTCATGGACGCACCTGGGCCGTTTGCCATTTGAACCCCTTCTCCGTGGGGGACTGGAGCAGCTCGCACGAAGTGCGACAAATCTTTGCTCGCGAAGCGAGAGAAAGGGCTGGGGTGAGGGCAGCAAACATGAAAAACAAACCTCAATTTACAAAGAACACCGCTCACACCACCCTAGGCGCTGTTTACAATTGGCCATAACATAATGATTTCATTAGCAGGTTTGGTTAAGGCCTGTTTACCATTCAGCCGTAAACACGCCCAATCCAATGCGGTTGCGTCGCGACGATTTTGTGAGCTACATCATTAGTTTGTAGGGTGTGTGCCGCAGGCACGCACGCGTTTGCCGATGTCAAATGTCCGCGTGCGTGTCGGCTACGCCGCCACACACCCTACGCACGGAACCCGCCCGCTGCGGGTTTCGCCCTGCGGGAGAGGGAGGTCTAAATTGTAAACAGCCCTTA